>JACQAF010000070.1 GCA_016195145.1 Rhodospirillales bacterium | reverse complement strand
TTTTGCCGCCGCCTCAACGCCAGTCTCGACCGCGCCAACGCGGGTCGCCATGGTGCTCGCCCCGCGTTCCAACGACGCGGCACGGCTGCCAACGGCCCCCAGCTCGATCTTCACGCCATCGATGCCGCTCGACACGGCGGAAAACCGCTGGTCGACATCGGCGCGATAGCCGGTCGCAAGATCGATCAGCCGGTGCGAGCCCAGCTTGGCGACGAGCCACGGGCGGATCAGCGGCCCGGCGATCGCAACCGCACCGACGGCCAGCGCAATCAAAGCGACGAACAGCGAGAAAACGGCCAGTCCCCGCCCGCCGGCCCGGGGCGCGGGCGCAGGCGCGGCCGGCGTTGAAGTCGAAGCCGAGAAATCGGGCGCCCGGGTCCCGCCGCTCGGAAATTGCCGGGCGAGCGCCGCCAGCGCTTCTTCGTCCACTCCGGGGATTGCATTCTTGCGCGTCATGGCCTTGCCTATCGGTTTCTCGGTTGCTGCGTGATTCAAAACGGAGTCCTCGGCCAAATCAACTGCTCCAGTTCTGCGGCGAGCGCCTCGATATCCTGCGCCGCCGGACTGCCCGGCGAGAGGACGGTGGGGGACGAGCCGTGGAAGGTCGCCTCCTGGAACGCGACGCGGTCGTTGAGCTGGGCGGCGAGCGGGTCGGCCCGCAGCGTCTCCAGCTGGCTGCGCGCGTGATCGGCGACGGCCGCCCGCTTCACCCGACACAGAAGCGTGCGGGCCATGATCATCCGCTTGGTCAGCTGCGAGGCGCTGTCGACGATCTTGCGCGTACGCAGCGCCTCGAAAATATTCGCCTCGTCGGTCATCACCGGAATCAGCACGATATCGGCCGCGCCGATGGCGAAGACCATCGCCTGGTTGCCGAAGCCGGCGCAATCGACCATGACCAGATCGTGATCGCCGGCGAGGTCGCCGAGCGTGTCGATCATCGCGTGCTCGTCGAGCTGGGTCCGCAGCGTCATGCTCGACAGGGCGTTGCCCTTCGCATGCCAGCGCGTCAGCGTCTGGTTGGGGTCCGCGTCGACCAGCGCCACCTTGCGGTTCGCGCGCTGCCAATAGGTGGCGAGGCACGCGACCGTCGTCGACTTGCCGGCTCCCCCTTTTCCCGTCGCCGCGACCAGAATCTTCCCCGTCATGTCGCCCCTAATAACCTCATCATTATTCGCCGCTGCGGTCGGATGTGCCGCAGTCGCCCCGTTCGCCGCCCGCCGACAACGCCAGACTGTACACGGGCCGGCCCTCGATAAGAGGCCCTGGCCCGTCTCGTCGCCGGTGGCAGGCCGAGAATCCGATCTCGCCCGATATTAGGGCCGATCGGACAGGGGGCTTTCAGAATAGCACAACTGCCCGGCGCGTCGCGCTTCCTTTGCGTTGTCATCGCGCCACATGATCGGCGATGACGGCCCGCAGCCGCAACAAATTGCAAAAATACGCCGACGCGCGCACTGACTTGCCTGATTCGCCCGTGAATCTCACTCTTTTCAACATTCATTCAATCTGTCAATGTCTTGTGATCCTTCGGGCGCCTGTCGGCGGGAAGATGGATCGCTTCCGGCGACAGGAAGGTTCCGATCCGGCGGATTGGCTGTCATTCGTTATCATCGTTACATCCGAAAGTTGCATGCCGTTTTTTCGACCGAATCCTGCGTCAAGCGTATCCCAAGCCGTCCTGGCATTGGCGGCTCTGCTCCTGTTTGCCGGGCACGCGGTGCCGGCTGCGGCCGAAGCGGCGCGCCCGGTTTCCTCGGCGACCGACCAGGATGCTTTTTACGCCCGCTTCGCGCGCGGCCTCGACACGACGCTAAAAACCTATGTCATCGGCCCAGCGGCGCAGGCCTATGACGGGCTCACCAAAGACACGGCGTCGCCGCCCAAAACCGGGGCCGCGCCAACAACCGGCGGCTTTCTGCCGGGCGGCTGGCTGGAAACCGTCGGCCCGCTGGCCGAACGCGCGGTTTCGCTGACCGACAGTTACCTCGTCGAGCCGACGGCACGGCTCTATACCCGGCTCAGCGCCGCCGCCGCGAGCGCCGATCGGGATGCAGAGATCGACGAGATCCGCGCCACCGCCGGCGCGGCCGTCGATCGGATCGGGTTCACGCTTGGAACCTATGTTGTCGACCCCGTCCGCCAATCCTATCGTCAGACATTCGAGCAGCCGGAACCGGTCGTCCTGCATCGCTCCGAATTATTTCTGCGCACCGACCCGGTCGATCCTTACGAGCCGGCCAACCGGATGGCCTACGGGTTCAACACCACGATGCGCGGCTTTTTCCTCGACCCGGTCTCGCGCGTCTACAAGGCGATAACGTCCCGCCCCGTCCAGGTCGCCATATCCAATTTCTTCGCCAATCTGCGCGAACCGATCACCATCACCAGCAGCCTTCTCCAGGGCGAGATCCCCGATGCCGGCACCGCCACGGCGCGGTTTTCGATCAATACGACATTGGGCTTCGCGGGCCTGCTCGATCCGGCGACGGAAATCGGCTTTATCCGCAAGCCGCGCACGCTCGAAGAGCTTCTCTGCGTTTACCGGATTCCGCCGGGGCCATATGTCGTGCTGCCAGTGCTTGGGCCGGCGACCGTGCGCGACGCGACCGCGCGCATTACCACCAATTTTCTCCAGTATCTCGTCCTCGGGCCGATTTACTGGCCATACCGCATCGCCGACATCACCGTGCAATATGCCGACGTGCGCGATCGGCTGAAGATGCTCGAATCGATCTCGGTCGATCCGTATAGCGGCCAGAAGAGCGTCTATCTGCGCCTGCGCCGGATGAACTGCGAGAAGCAGACCATCGTCGACGAGCAGCTTTTCGTCTATTGACCGTTTTCGCGCTGCCGGCGCAAATGCCGCACGGGGATTGGCGAATAGCCGGCGAATGCGCATACTAGGGCGGTTGGCCCGGCGGGCGCGACGCGGCGCCCGGGTCTCGGGAAAACGAACCTGGCCGGCGGGGCATTAAGCGGAAAAACGAACGGCAAATGAACGGCTTGTTCACCTATTCGGGCTTTCTGGCGCGCTGGTTGGCGGCGATGTTTCTCGTCCTCGCCACTTATAATCCCAGCGGATATTCCTATTACCACTGGGTCGCCACGCTGGCCGCCGATCAATGGCCGTTCAAGCTCCTGGGCGGCCTGTCCCTGATCATCCTGTACCTGACCTTCGGGGTCGCCACCCTACGTTCGATCGGGGTGATCGGGATCGTGCTGGCGACGCTGTTTTTCGGGTCGATCACCTGGGCGATCGTCGATATCGGCTTTGTCGAGCGCATCAACGGCATGACCATGGTCACCATCGCCCTGATCGTGCTGGCCAACGTGCTCGCCGTCGGGCTCTCCTGGTCCTATGTCCGCCAGCGTCTGTCGGGCCAGACCGATTCCAACGACGTGACCGACCTTACGCGCATCTTCTGACCCGCGCCGTCGCGGCCCGGAGCCGATAATCGGATATTAAGGGGGAGTGGGGCGGGCCCGCCGAAGCCGGCCGCCCGGCGATCAGACCTTGACGCGCGAGAACCAGCGACGGGAATGGAGCCAGCGCGTGCGCTTGCCGCGCCAGCCGCGCTTCAGCATGACCTGCTTGACGCGCTTCTTCACCTCGGCCTCGGGCAGGCAGCCATTGGTCAGCTTGGTGTAGATCTGCACCGCATCGTCGAACTTGTCCTTCGGCACCTTGCTGCGCTTCTTGGCGTAGAATTCGAGAAACGTGGCGATATGATGCTCGGCGTCGCTTTCCAGGGCCAGCCCCCGTTCGGAGGCGACGTTCAGCATGATGCCGTTGGCGACTTCGTAGTCGATGCCGAACTGCATCAGCCCTTCCTTGAGGATTCTGACTTCGTCCTCGCGGGTGATCAGCTTGCAATCAAAGCCATGAATCCGCACGAAGTCGGCGAACCGCTTCTTGTCCCTCGCCGAGCCCGGCGAGCTTGCTTCCATCGACATGTGATCGGCTGGCATGGTTGTTTCCAACGCTTTGGCTGTTTATCGGGAACCCGCTGACGATCCGGCGACCCGGCCATGGCGGCGCATTATGGACATGACGGCTCCCGAAATCGAGAATAACCGTATGTAATCCGGCCCTGCGCCCACGCCGGTCACGAAACGTTATCCACGCGGCTTCCCGCAGGGAGAATGTTCGGCTTTTCGTCCGCCGCCCCGGCCGGCGCCAGGGGGCGACCATACCACCACGCCTTGGTGTACGCGCCGATGCTGGTCAGCAACCGCTGCATTTCATCGATGAAACCGCCGCCGATCGCCTCGACCTTGCCCGGCTCGTTAACTACCGCGACGAATTTCTGCGCCTCGCTATAGGCAGCAAGCACGATATCGGAATTCCCCTGCTCGCCGATGCTGGCGACCAGCCGTTGCACCTCGCCGATCATCGACGCGATGATCTCGCCAATGCCCCAGAAGGGCGGCCGGCTGGCGGCCACGCTTCCGCCGAGCACGGCGCGCGCCACCGCCTCGGACAGGCGCGTATCGTCCTTGGCGTTGACCGCGGCGCCGTAGGTCGTGCACGCCGTGTCGTATTTGCGTGCCGCGGCAAACCAGCCAGCCGCGCCAATCTCGACCTGTTTTAGCGCATAAGGTGCGGTGCGTTCGCCGAACGCCTTCGCCAGCATCGCCGAGGTAAAGGGCAGCACCTCGACCGTTCCGGCCGCAATCGTTCCGGCAAACAGATCGTCGGGCGTCGCCGGATCGGTAACGATAACCGCCACGTCGGTCTGGCCCGCGACGACGCGGCTTAACGCCCGCGATCCGCCGCGATGCTCGATCCGCAGCCCGGCGAGGGCCGGATCGATCCGCTGCAACGCCGTAAACATCGCTGCGGTACCGGCATCGGCCGGGCCGATATCGACGCTCAGCGGTTCGTCGCCGCGCGCGGCGGCGAGGTCGTCATAGCCCCGGACGGGCGATCCCCTGCGCACCACGGCAAGCACGCAAGCCGGTAAATCGCCATAGAATTCGAGCTTGTTCGCCGCAGTCGGGTTTTGCCGCAGGAACTCGGCATAGACATCGCGCTGTACCAGGCCGACGCTGCCGCCAGCCACGAGCTGGGAAAGCATTTCGGCATCGTTGACGGCCGTTTCGCGCGTGATGCGCCAATCGGCCGGAAAGGCGTTTTGCACGGTCGCGGCCAGCAGGCGCGACGGCGCGCTCCGCTCGACATCGATCATGACTGCGCTCTCGGCAGCCCGGGCCGCACCCGCCGGAATGACGGCCGCCGCCGCGACAACCGCATAAAGCGTCGTCCCGAGCAGCCATCGATAATCGAATTTACCGGTCTCTATGCTGGCGAATGTCATGACCCCCCACATCCGGCCTTCAGCGGGATTAAAGGCTTATTTTCGTGTTGAAAAATCGCAGTTTTGCCCTTTTTGGTTATCTCACACGCCACCTAGGCTGTCAATCAATGACGCCTGCGATGCTGCCGTCGTGCAAGCCGCCAGCCGGTCGAATTTCGTGCTTTAATCCGCCATATGCCGCCCCCACGGTCCGATACGCGAATCGACAAGCGGCACTGTTGCCCCTCTCGGAAGACTCATGGTATGTCTCGATCAAGAGACGGGCCACGATTTTGGCGCACTCCGACAGGCTCGAAGTCTCAACCCAACGCCGATCAACTGGCACGCCGCCCGGGAATAACCTTCCCGTCACCGTCAAGGTTCAGCGAATTAGAGGTTTTTCGGCGTAATCGTTCTTAAAGCGGAGGTCATGCACCGTGGTTTCTTCCAAACGCTCCAAGGGCACGCCCGCAGAAACCGACGAAACCGTCGCTGCCCCGCCGGTCGCCAAATCCGGCTGGCGCGCTAAATCCGAGCTTGAAAAGCTCCGCGTCATCGCCGTCACCGCAATCGCCGTGTCGGGGATCAGCATCGCCGCGACGCTGACCGCCCCGTGGTGGTCGCCGCGCGTTCTCGGCGACCCGCAATCGGGCCGGGTTCTGGTGCTGGCCGTGGCGCAGCTCCGCCCTGCGCTGGCGGGCCCCGCGCCGTTTCACACCGAATTCACCACCGTGCGCAAGATCGTGGCCAACGATCCGGAGGCCCGCCGGGCTCTCGACGGGATCGCGGCGGTCGCCGATACCGGTGTGCCGACGCCGCGGCAATTGACCGACCGCCTGGCCGGACTGACCAACCAGGTCCTGGTCGCTGAAACCTTCGGACGCGGTGAAAACTGGATCGATCAGGTCATGGTCAAGACGGCCTCGGTCGTGCAGCTGCACGCGCTGGCCGCCACCGTCGGCCTGAGCGGCGACACGCATGCCACGACGATTATGCAGAGCGCGCGCCAGCGGCTCGCCGCCGGCGACCTCGAAGGCGCCATCGGCGAGATCGAGAAGCTTCCGGCCGCGCTCGCCAGTCTCTCGACGCCGTGGCTGAAAGATGCACGGGCGCGGCTGACCGCCGACCGGGTTCTCGCCTCGCTCGACGCGATGGCAATGGCGCGGATGTCCCGCCTGTCGATCGCCGCGCGCTTCTAGCTGCGTTTGGCCGGAGAATAGCCGGGCGCTGCGCCTTCGCCGGCCTAGGTCCGCTTGCGTTGGCGGCGGGCTTATTTTTTGCGGCGTTGCGAGCGGTAAAGCTGGAACGTGCCGGCAAGGACCAGGAAGGTCCAGAAATTGAGCAAATAGAGCAGCCAGAAAACCAGGCTGACGATATAGATCGTCAGATAGGTGACCCAGGCGCCGATGCCGAGGCTGCATAGCAGGCTGCGATAAACCTGCGGCCGGTCGCTGCGCCAGACCCGGTGCGACACGAAACCGATCAGCCCGAGCAGCAGCGCGCTGAAAAACGCGAGCAGCATGAACACCGGACCGGCCTTGTCCGAGAACAAGCGACCGAATACCGGGACTACGCCGTAATTGAACGGATTGGCTCGCTCGGCGAGGAACCGCCAGAGCGAAATATTCCATGCGCTTTCGGGCAGGAACAGTTCGCTAAAATCGTAATAGCGAACATCGTAATTGGCGTAGATCAGCGCCAGGCCGAAAAATACGCCAAACAGCGCCGACAGGTTGCCCAACGCCGGAATCTCGAAATATTCCTTGCGCGCCAGCCGATTCAGCAGCCCTAAACCGGATTGCGCCAGGACGATCGGGATCGCCAGGACAACCAGCACCTTAGCGATGAGCAGAACCGTCGCAAGAACGGCGCTTAGCTGCTCCATCGGCGTCGCCCCTTCTCTTGCATTCGCCCTTCGCCCGCGCGTCCGCGCCCGGCCGCGATGCGTAAACAGTCCGATAACGGCACCCCCATAAGGAGAATGCCGCCCCGCCCGGCGATCGAGGATTATACCGGCTAGAGCTTCGGCCTGAACCGGGCGTTTTCGGTTTTCTTGCCCGGTAAGGTGAACGACACGACCACCACCATGCCCGCGGCCATCTCGAAATTCCCCTTGCCGATAAAAGCATTGCCGCCATCGACAGCCAGGTCGATTTTTATCGTCTTGCCGCCG
>JACQAF010000127.1 GCA_016195145.1 Rhodospirillales bacterium | reverse complement strand
GCGCGGCGACACCGTACGGCGCGGCCAGGTGATCGGCCGCGTCGGCATGACCGGCAACGTCGCCGCGCCGCAATTGCATTTCGAGGTGCGGCGCGGTACGCGCGCGGTCAATCCGCGCAGCTATCTCGGGCCGCAAACCGCTTCGGCCGAATAATCGCTAATCGAGTTTTTTGCCGAGTCGCCCGGCGAGGTCCTGGACGAATTGCCAGGCGACGCGGCCCGATCGCGCGCCGCGCGTGATCGACCATTCATTGGCGTCGGTTTCGAGCTGGGCGCGGTCGATTTTCAGTTTGAAGCGCCGCGCATAGCCTTCGATTATGGCAAAATACGTGTCCTGGTCGCAGGTGTGGAACCCGAGCCACAGGCCAAAACGGTCGGACAGCGACACTTTTTCCTCGACCGCTTCGCCGGGATTGATCGCGGTCGAGCGTTCGTTGTCGATCATGTCGCGCGGCATCAGATGCCGGCGGTTCGAGGTTGCATAGAACACGACGTTCTCGGGCCGCCCCTCGATGCCGCCTTCGAGCACCGCCTTCAATGATTTGTAGGACGCATCCTCGCCGTCAAAGGACAGGTCGTCGCAGAACAGCAAAAAGCGCCGCTTGGATACGCGCAACTGCGACAGCAGGCGGGGCAGGGATGGGGTGTCCTCGCGATGGATTTCAATCAGCGCCAGGGCGCGCGACCGCTCGGCGTTGACCGCCGCGTGGACCGCCTTGACCAGCGAGCTTTTCCCCATCCCCCGGGCGCCCCACAGCAGGGCGTTGTTGGCCGGCAGGCCCGATGCGAAACGGCGCGTATTGTCGAGCAGAATATCGCGCTGGCGCTCGATGCCCTTGAGCAGGACAAGATCGACCCGGTTAACCGTTTCGACCGGCTGCAACGAGAGGCTTTCCGCATGCCAGGCGAAGGCGTCGGCCCCCGTCATGTCGACCGTAGCCGGCGGGCGCGGCGCAAGGCGTTCCAGGGCGTCGGCGATACGGATCAAAAGAGAGGCGAGGCGATCAGCATCCATTGCGAAGGCACCGGATAGGGCAGAAACAGCCGGCCGGACCCTAGAGCACAGCCGGTCGGAAGGTCAACACAGCTTTGCCGCAATTACCGGGAATGATTGCATTTCCCGGCCCGCCGGTTATAGTCCGCGCCGGTTCGGGCGGCAGCGCGGAGAGGGGCTCTGCGCCGCCCGGAAACAGGGAGAGATTCCGTATGTTCATTTCAACGGCTTTTGCACAGGCGGCGAACGGCGACGGCGGAACCAGCACGCTGATCCAGCTTGCTCCACTGGCGTTGATTTTCGTGGTTTTCTATTTTCTGATCATCCGGCCGCAGCAGAAGAAGACAAAAGAACACAAGGCGATGATCGAGGCGTTGCGTCGCGGCGACCGGGTTGTGACCTCAGGCGGCCTGATCGGCACGGTGGCCAAGGTGACGGGCGACCGCGAAATCATCGTCGAGATCGCCGACGGCGTGCGCGTGCGCGTCCTACGCGGCATGGTCAGCGAGATCATGTCCAAGACCGAACCGGCCGACAGCAAGGATGCGAAGAAAACCGGCGCGCCGGCCCGGTTGGAGTCGACCGAGGATTATTACAGCCATCTCGGTCTCAAAAAGGGCGTCAGCGCGGCTGAAATTGCCGCCGCTTTCGCGTCGAAATCGGGCGACGAGAAGGCGGCCGAGGCGTACGAGACGCTCAAGGATCCGGTGCGCCGGAAGCTTTATGACTCGCTCGGCCATGACGAGTATCTCGAGCATCTCAAGGATTGATCACGGGCATTAACCCAAGGACGGCCGCGCCATGATGAACATGGCCAGATGGAAGGTGATCACTGTCCTCGCGCTGTGCGCGCTGGGCGTGATTTATGCTGCGCCGAATTTGCTGTCGCGCGAGCAGGCGGATTCGCTGCCGACATGGCTGCCGCACCAGCAGGTGACGCTCGGTCTCGATCTCCAGGGCGGTTCGCATCTGCTGCTCGAGGTCGATCTGGCGGCGGTGGTACGCGAACGGCTGACCAATCTGCAGGACGCGGCCCGCAGCGCCATGCGCAGCCAGCGCATCCTGATTTCGGGCCTGAGCGTCGACGTCCCGGCCAACACCGTCAGCTTCAAGGTTCGCGAGGCGGGCCAGATCGAGCAGGCGCGCAACGCGGTGCGCGAACTCGACCAGTCCGCCCAGGTCACGGCGATCCCCGACGGAACGGTGTCGCTTCGCCTCGATGAGCGCGAGATCCTCGATTACCGCCGCCGGACGCTCAGCCAGTCGATCGAGATCGTGCGCCGGCGCATCGACGAAACCGGCACGCGCGAGCCGACCATCCAGGCCCAGGGGCAGGACCGCATTCTCGTCCAGCTTCCCGGCTTGCGCGACCCCGAGCGCATCAAGGAGCTGCTCGGCAAGACCGCGAAGCTCAATTTCCATCTCCTCGACACGACCAATTCGGTCACCGACGCCCGCGCCGGCCGCGTGCCACCCGGTTCCCTGCTGCTGCCCGCCGACAGGGAAGTCGAGGCCGGCGGCGCGCCGCGCATGTATCTGGTGCAGCGCCGCGTCATCGTCGCCGGCGAGCGCCTGACCGACGCCCAGCCGGGCACCAACGCGCAGACCGGCGAATGGATCGTCAATTTCCGTTTCGATTCGATCGGCGCGCGCCAATTCGGCGACGCGACGCGCGACAATGTCGGCCGGCCGCTCGCCATCGTCCTCGACAACAAGGTGATCAGCGCCCCGGTCATTCGCGAGCCTATTCTCGGCGGCAGCGGCCAGATTTCCGGCAGCTTCAACGCCGCCGCGGCCCAGGACCTTTCCGTCCTGTTGCGCGCCGGCGCCCTGCCAGCGCCGCTTAATGTCATCGAGGAACGCTCGGTGGGCCCGGATCTCGGGGCAGATTCGATCGAGGCCGGGAAATTCGCCAGCGTTCTCGCCATCATCCTGGTCATCATCTTCATGGTCGTCGCCTACGGGCTGTTCGGCCTGTTCGCCAACATTGCGCTGTTTTTCAACCTGTCGATAATGCTGGCGGCGCTCTCGGTGCTCGGCGCCACGCTCACGCTGCCCGGCATCGCCGGTTTCGTGCTCACCATGGGCATGGCGGTCGACGCCAACGTGCTGATCTACGAGCGCATCCGCGAGGAGCTGCGCAACGGCCGCACGCCGCTTTCGGCGCTCGAAACCGGTTTCGAACGGGCGATGGCGACGATTATCGACTCCAACCTGACCACCCTGATCGCTGCCTTGCTTCTCTTCCTGCTCGGCTCCGGGCCGGTGAAGGGGTTCGCCGTCGTGCTGTCGATCGGCATCCTCACCTCCATGTTCACCGCCATTCTGGTGACCCGCCTGCTGGTTGCCTGGTGGTACGGGCGCATGCGCCCCAAGGCAATCCCCATCTAAAGGCCGGTGTCTCTTATGCGTCCGATCGCCTTCGTCCCCGCGAACACCAATGTCGCGTTCATCCGCCAGCGTTTCATCGCCTTCGCGATTTCCGCGGCGCTGTCGGTCGCGTCGGTCGTGCTCTTCTTCGCGCCGGGTCTCAATTACGGGATCGATTTTCGCGGCGGCATCCTGATGGAAGTGCGCTCGACGCAGGGGCCGGCCGACCTCGCCGAAATGCGGGCCAAGCTTTCCGGCCTCGGCCTCGGCAGCGTGTCGTTGCAGGATTTCGGCTCCGCCAACGACGTTCTGATCCGCATCGAGGCGCAGGGCGACGAACGGCGGACCAACGCCGCCGTGCTCAAGGTGCGCCAGGAAATGACCGGTTTCGATTTCCGGCGGGTCGAGGTGGTCGGGCCGAAGGTCGGCGGCGAGCTGATCGAGGCGGGCGCCATCGCCTCCATTCTCGCTATGCTCGGCATCGCGATTTACGTCTGGTTCCGGTTCGAATGGCAATTTGGCGTCGCGGCGCTGATTGCGACTTTCCATGACGTCGTCACTACGATCGGCCTGTTCGCCATCGCCCAGATCGAATTCAACCTGTCGACCGTCGCCGCCATCCTGACCATCGCCGGCTATTCGATCAACGATACGGTGGTGGTGTTCGACCGCATCCGCGAAACGATGCGCAAGTACAAGACGATGGAATTCAGCGAGCTGATGAACCGCGCCATCAACGACACGCTGTCGCGCACGATCCTGACCAGCGGCACGACCATGCTCGCGGTTCTCGCGCTGGTGATCTTCGGCGGCGAGGTGATCCGCAGCTTTTCGGTCGCCATGGTGTGGGGTATCTTCATCGGCACCTATTCCTCGATCTTCCTTGCGGCGCCGCTGCTGCTCTATATGCGCCCGCCGCGACCGACCGAACCGCCCGCCGCCAAGCCGACGCCCTGAACGGCGGCGCGCCCGCTGACCGCGAGGCACGTTTCGCATGGCCATCGACGTATCCGCCCGCAAGATCGTCGCCGCTTATGGCGATGGCGGATTCCGGGTCGGAAACGAGCGTTTTTCGGGTTCAATCATTCTGCTTCCCGATCTTGTCGCGCCGTGGACGGTCCGCGCAGCTGCGGAACTATCGCTCGCCAGTTTTTCGGTTGTCCTGGCCGCGGCCCCATTGCCGGAGATTTTGTTGCTCGGCTGCGGCCGGCGCATGGCGCCCATAACGCCGCCCTTGCGCCAAGAGCTGCGCGCCGCCGGCTTGGCGCTTGAGGCGATGGACACCGGCGCCGCCTGCCGCACTTACAACGTGTTGCTGGCCGAGGCGCGCCGCGTCGCCGCCGCCCTGATCGCCGTCGATTGAATGGTCACAAAGCGGAACGAAAACGGAGCCCCGCAGAGCCCCGTTTTGTGCCGGTATGGCGGGCTGGCCTAGTAGATGTTCTGCGCCGCCACCATGAAATAAAGCATCGGAATCGACGCCATGGTGTTGAACCGGCTGGCCAGCATCGCGGTGCGGCCCGCCGCTTTCTTGCGGTCGGCATCCGCTTCGACCATGCCGAGGGCAATCTTCTGGTTCGGCCAGATGATCATCCACACGTTATAGGCCATGATGATGCCGAGCCACATGCCAAGGCCGATCGCCCGCGCCTTGCCGGGGCCCTGGCCGATGCCGAGGGTCAACGCATCGACGATGTAGCCATTGAGATAGGCGAGGAGCAACCCGGTGATCAGG
>JACQAF010000063.1 GCA_016195145.1 Rhodospirillales bacterium | reverse complement strand
GTTGCCGTTTTCTCGGCCGTCATGATGTCCTTGACCTGCCTCATCGCGTGTTTGGAAAACGGCAGATCTTCGCGATAAAGCTTTTTAAGAAACTCGATTTGATGCCTGGCCGAGATTCTGAGTTTGCCTTCGAGCCAGAACCGGTCGATTGCAACGCTGCTGATGTCGACGTTGCCATAATTGATACTGCTCAATATGCCCTTGTATCGCTCTGCGCCGACTTTGCGGGCGATATCCTGATAAACGGGAACGCAGGAATTCGGAAAAGCAGTCCGCAGCGTTATATCGGCGTTACACGCCTCTGGCAGAATTGGTTTGCCCTCCACAAGAACCGCCTCGCGGTCCCACGTAAATGGCTTGCCACTCCATTTGAAGATATCGCCATCAACGTCCTTGACGATATCGAGGTCCAGGGCGATCAACGAATTCGGTATTTTGAATGTGGAGGCCGGGAGAAAACCAGTATCGGCGCGCGCCGGATTGTAGACGACCGATGTTCCCTTCCGCAGATCGTGGACGATAATCGTACCCTCAACGCCTGCATTATCGAAAAAGCGCTTGAAGCCGGGCATTTCCTGATACTGCCCGGCGCTGGATTGCGCCAGAGCCACCGACCCAAGCAAACTCAGGCTGCTCGCAACGATTGCGGCACTCGCCATACACCGGGAAATACGTTTCGACATCGGATCGTTTCCTTTTCTGTCTTGGATAAAACCGCGCGACCGCGGCCGATTTCTACATTCCTGACGCGCACAAGCCGCGTTGGCGGCACATGCTTCCACGGTCAATTCGGGTTCATGAACGGATACCGGTACTCGATCGGCGGAACGAACGTCTCTTTGACGGTTCGTGGCGATATCCATCGGATCAGGTTCCACATGGATCCGGCTTTGTCGTTCGTTCCGGATGCCCGCGCGCCGCCGAACGGCTGCTGCCCGACAATCGCGCCCGTTGGTTTATCGTTGATATAGAAGTTGCCGGCTGTGTTTCGTAGACTGTTCGCGACCCCGGCCACCACGCCCCGGTCTGATGCAAAGATCGAACCGGTCAGGGCGTAGCGGCTTGTCTCATCGAGGGTGCGGAGGATGTCGGCGAAACGTGCGTCTGGATAGACGAAAACCGTGACAATCGGTCCGAAAAACTCGTCCCGCAGCAACCGCGACTTGATATCCGACGTGACGATAAGCGTCGGATCGACGAAAAAGCCCTTTTCCTTCCGGGCTTGTCCGCCTGCAAGAACCTTAGAGTCGGGTTGCGTCCGCGCTTCGTCGATCACTCGTGCGTGCGTATTCCAGGCCTTTTCGTCGATCACCGCCCCCATGAAATTGCTGAAATCGGCCACGTCGCCGACCCGAATGGTCGCGATCTCGTCGCACAGCCGTTCGCGCAATGCTGGCCAGAGAGACTCCGCAACGAAAACCCGGGACGCAGCCGAGCATTTCTGACCCTGATACTCGAACCCTCCGCGGAGGATAGCGGCGGTAAGGGCGGGAATATTGGCGCTCGCGTGTGCCAAAACGAAGTTCTTGCCGCCGGTCTCCCCGACAAGACGCGGATAAGCGCGATAGCGGCTGATGTTCTGGCCCACCGTCTCCACGATGCCGTTGAAAACGTCGGTAGATCCGGTGAAATGCACGCCGGCAAGGGATGGGTCTGCGAGGACGTCCTGCAAGGAGTTCGGCGGCCTTGAGAAAAACCGCCGCCCGCTCGGACCAGTGGCGCCGCGACCAATCCGGCCAAGCGCGCTTTGCGGCGTCTATCGCCGCCTTCACTTCGGCGGGGCCGGCAAGACATGCTTGGCCAAGGACATGTTGATGATCGTGCGGCATGACCGCGTTCATTTGGCGCCCAGTCCGCACGCATTTTCCGCCTATGACCAGCGGCATCTCGATCTTGTCACGCATCATCCTTTGCAGGGTGGCCGCGATCGAAGCGCGCTCCGAAGAGCCCGGCAGATAGTCTCTTACTTTCTCGTTCACCGCCGCCGGCGGTTGCGCTTCGTTGTGTTCGATCATGGTCTCTGATTTCGTCCCGTCCATAATGAAGTCCTTTGGGCACACGCAAATGTCAGCTGACGCGGTAGAGCCGGAAGCGGCATTCCAGGGTTTGAGGGTCGTCCCGCGGCGACTTTCGGATTACCCCTTGACCTCGCCGGCTTGAACGCGCTTTTCGATTTCCGCCGGGGATGCGCCTTTGAGACACCACGACGTCACGGAACGGCCCGTCCGGTCGAGCGTGTGGCGGTAAGATCCTGCAGCCTCGCCCTCGAAGAAATAAACGGCATGTTTCTGCGCCTTGAGCATGTCCGCATATTCTTTTTGGTTGGCGAGCGGTGAAAATTTGTCGCCCTCCATGCCGATCACAAATACATTCCGCCGAATATCCGGCTTCACTTCCGAGACATGATCGATTGGGTTGTAGAGGTTGGCTCTCGTCGTGTCGTAGATCGACTGAGGATCCATCCGGATAATTGTCTTCATCGACAAAGCAGCGGATGTTAAGGCGACGCAATACAGGTCGGGCTGCTGTGTAAGAACATACGCCGCGACGGCGCCTCCTCCGGATTGTCCGGTAAGCCCTGCCTTTTCGATCCGGTGTCGCATGCGAATTTCGGCGATAGCCGCGTTGACCAATCGCAATTCCCGCGCCTGGCGGCGGTTGCCGTGGCTGCCAGACGATCCATAGACGCCGGGTCTGGCAATCATGATCAGCGGAAGCCCGATCTCCGCGCTGAATGCCTCGACATTGGCTTGTTGCTTCTCCGACGTATTGTCCCCGTATGCAATCGGCTTATCTCCCCACAGGCGATCGCCATGCAGGTAGAACACCGCTGCTTCGTTCGCGCCGCCGGAAAGGTTTCCGGCGTAATATCGGATACAGTCGCCAGCGCCATCGACCACGATCCAGACTGCGTCGGAGCGTGACTTGCAGGATGCCTCATCGACCTTGAAACCGCTGTTTAGCGTTTCCGGCGGAAAAGTCTCGGCCATGGAGGCCGTCGTCACGGCTGAAGCGAACGCGACTGTCAATACGAGCCTTAACATTCCTGATCTCCGTGTTGGTTATGATTCCGGACCCGACGCGGTCAGGTCGTTCGACGGCATGCGCCTGACGGCCGTCTCGCCGAGACGATCCCAGCAATCGTCAAGTCGGGATGACAATCTGCGTTTGATGATGCGTTGGCTGGGAGTTCTCTCGAACTCCTCAATTATCTTGATATACCGAGGGTTCTGATAGGGCGCGAGACGTTCCCCAAGCCATGCCGAGAGCCCCGGCGGATCTATGTCCGCTCCTGCCTTCGCCTTCACGAATAACTTGATGTCCTGCTCGCCGACGTCGGCGATGACGCCGATCATGGCGCAATCCTCGATATCCGGATGCCCCGCCGCGACGCGCTCCACCTCCCATGCGGAAACGTTCTCTCCTTTGCATCGGACGCTGTCGGTCATTCGCCCGTGAAATACCAAGGCGTCAGCTCCATTGAAGGAGCCGGAATCTCCGGTATGAAGCGCGCCTCCTTTAAGCGTACGCGCCGTCGCTTCGCGGTCTCGGAAATACCCCTCGAAGATGGCGCCCGGACGGTTGGTCCGTACAATAATCTCGCCCCGATCGCCTCTTTTCACCGGCCGCCCATCCGCGCCGACCAGCTCAATCGAAAACCACGGCACCGGCCGGCCAACCGATCCGATAATGCCGGCATCGTTATAGGTGGTAATGCTTGACGCCTCGGTCATGCCGTAACATTCGCGAATGCGCACGCCAAAGCGTTCCTCGAAACGTTGCCAAAGATCCTTTGGGCACCCTCCGCCCCAGGCGATGCGCACTCCATGCGTCCGGTCGAGCGGCGTCGGCGGCCGTTTCAGGAGGATTGGCAAAATTCCTCCCAAGTAATGGATATGCGTCGCGCTCGAATCTTTGGCCTGTTGCCAGAAACGGCTCGCGCTAAACCGTTCGACGAACGCCAGTCGGACATTCCGGATCAAAGGCAGAACGATCAGCTGGGCGCCGCCGATATGATAGAGCGGCTCCCAAACGAAAAATGTATCGCCGGCTCGCGCCTCTGCAACGAGCGACACGCCTTCGCCGGCGATGCGCATCATACGGTGCGTAACCAAGACGCCTTTCGGCCGTCCGGTCGTTCCGGAAGTATACATTATGGCGAAATGATCGTTGGCCCGCGGGGGCGGCTCCTCATACGACATCTCAGCCATAAGAAGATTGCCGAGCTCCGGCGCCGCGCACCCTTCGCCCAAAGCGATGATCATTATCTTCGTAGTATCGGTTCCGCTCTCGCGAATCGTTGTCAGAAACTCGTTCTCGACGACAAGCACGATTGGCGCCGCATGTTCAAGAATAAATCGCAGACCCTCTCCTCGTTGCTGCGCATTGATCGGCACCCATACCGTGCCCGATTTCGCCAGACCGAACAGAGTGGCCAGCCCCGCTGCGCTATTGCGTAGCATCACCGCGACCCGATCTCCGCGCGCGACGCCAAGACGGCGCAATCCGGCGGCAAAAGAATCGGACATCTGCGAAAGCTCACCGAAGGTGATCGGCTTGCCGTCGAAAACGGCAAAGATTCGCGAACTATCGGCGCGCGCCGTTTGCGAGAAAATATGGATAAAACCGTCGTCATCGAAGGTCATGTCAGTGAGTCTCGATTCTTGATGAAGCACTGTGCGGCCGACGGCGTAACCGCTCGGCGAGTAGAAGAAGGCATGTAACCAGGAGAAAAACGACGACCGATACCGCCGCCAATGTCGGATTGAGTTGCAAAATCATGTCGTCCCACATCTGCTTGGGCAGTGTGGTCTTGATTCCGCCGCTGATGAAGATCGCGATCGTCAGCTCGTCGAACGACGTGATGAAGGCGAACAGAAAGGCCGCGACGATCCCGCCTTTGATCAGGGGTACGGTAACCAATCGCAGGACCTGAAACCGGTTGGCGCCCAGCACAGCCGCCGCCTGATCGAGCCGCCAATCATAATTCTTCAGCACCGCAGCGACGGCGACAAACGCAAACGGCAGCGCAAGAACGGTATGCCCGATCACTAGGCCGATATCCGTCGCAACGAGTCCGAGCTGGGCGAACAGATAGAACAGGCCAACCGCGATGACGATGCGCGGTACGATCATTGGCGCAAGAAAGAACGAGAAAATCGCGCCGCGCCACCGGGAGCGCGACCGGGCAAGCGCGAGAGCGGCCAGGCCCCCAATCGTCGTCGCCAGCATCGCAGTTACGAGCGCGACGCCAAACGAACGTAGCGTCGCCGAAAGCCAGACCGGCGAATCGAAATAGACGCCGAACCAGCGCAGGCTGTAACCGGGGGGCGGAAACTCAAGAAATTGCGAGCTCGTGAACCCGATCGGAATGACAATCAATGCCGGCGCGACAAGAAAAACGAAAATGGCAGTGACATACGCAGGCAGCAGCCACGCCGATATCCGTGATCCCAACACCCGGCGCACGCCGCCGCCGAGCGTCACGCTAATACTTACCAATGCACCCAGCACGGCCAGACCTATGCCGCGAGCCTTGCCCCGGCCGCCGCTGCGTTCCGTTACCTCGCCGGACAACGTGGAAAGCCCAAATAGCCGATCATAGACCCAGCAAGTGATGAGCGCTGCGATAAGCATCATCACGGCGAGCGCTCCGGCGAACGCCCAATTCAGCATTTCCTGGACCTGGGCAATAATAAGCTGCGCCAGCATCGTTTCGCGCCGCCCGCCAAGCAATGCCGGCACGATGAAAAAGCCGAGCGAGGAAATAAAAGTGAGGAGTCCGGCGGCGGCCACCCCTGGCAACGACAGAGGGAAATAGACAAACCACAAGGATTGCCCCGGTGCGGCGCCGAGCGTTCCGGCAGCTTGAGTCAGATGCCGATCGATCCCGTTCATCACAGGCAGCATGGTCAGAACGGCGAGCGGGAGCATGGCATGCGTCATCCCGACCATGACGCCAATCTCGTTGTGTAAAAGCGACAAAGGTTCGTCGCTAAGGCCGAGTCCCAAGATCATGCGATTGATCAGTCCGGTGTGACCAAGCATGACCATCCAGGCGAATGTCTTCACGAGATAGCTGGTCCAGAACGGAACCATGACCAGCAGGATCATGCGGCTGCGCATATTCGCGGGCAGCCGGGAGAGCCAATAGGCGAGCGGATAACCGAGAACAACCGAAAAAACCGCCGTCAGGCCGGCGATCTTGAACGTAATCAGAAGAACGCGGACATAAACGTCCGTTCCGGAGATCCGCGCATAATGCTCGCCCGTCAGAGCGCCTCCGGAAGCCTCCTGGACGCTCAATCCCAAGAGACGCAGAACCGGAATCAGGAAGAAGATAGCAAGGAAGGCTATGCCGGGCGCAGCAAACCACAACGGCCCAGACCCAAACCGTCGATAGGGTGCGGCCATGCGGCTAGCAAGCGTTGCCGCGCTCATGGAACCAATACCGCAGCTTCGGATCGCCAGCGCGCGGTAACCTTCGCGCCGAGGGCCGGCAGGAGCGTTCCCGGACGCAAGCGCACGACGACCCTGACGCCGTCGTCAAGGGCGATAAGAATCCTCGTCTCCGATCCGGCATAGACCGTTTCGATGAGACGGCCAGTAACTTGATTGTCGCCATCGCCGTCGAGATCGAGATGCTCCGGCCGCACGACGAGCGCCGCTTCATCCGCGTCGATATCGGCGTCCGGAACTAGCCGGAACTCGCCGTTCGGCGTCGAGAGGCAAGGCGCGCCATTCGCGCCGCGTTCAATCCTGCCGCGGAAAATATTGGAGATGCCGATAAAATCGGCTGCAAAAGCCGTTCGCGGCCGCGCATAGATTTCGTGCGGCGTACCGATCTGCTCGATGTGCGCCTGGTTTAACAGGCAGACTCGATCCGAAAGCGCCAGCGCCTCTTCCTGATCATGGGTCACGTATACGATGGTCGCGCCTGTTTCCCGGTGCAGCCGTTTGATCTCGAACTGCATCTGCTCACGAAGCTTTTTGTCGAGCGCGCCGAGCGGTTCATCCATCAAGGTAGTTCTGAAAGACGAGTCCAATGTCCCGTCCATGAACGGGTGTCCGGGTCTCGTCGCGGCCATCGATGAGGATACGGCCTGCTGTTGGTTCGACGAGGCCGCAGATCATCTGCAGGAGGGTCGTTTTTCCGGAGCCTGATGGACCAAGCAACGTCAGGAATTCGCCCGCGGCGACAGTAAGATGCGTCGGCTCGAGGGCGACGATCTGACCGTAGCTTTTGCTCAGACCGTCGATCGAGAGCTTGGGCGGCGCGGTCGCCGGATCAGGGGGGGCGAGCATCGAATTATCGTTCTGTTATGTCTGCTCCCCTCGAATCAGGCCAGAATCCAGGCGTTGAATCGCTCGTTCATCGCCGCCCGATTAGCGCTCCACCAATCCTCGCGGGCGATGGTCATCAGTTTGAGGTTTGCTTCGTAAGTCGGAAGAGACTGCGCCCGTCCCTTCGGAATGCTCTTGTATGCATTGAGGTTCGTCGGGCCGTATGACAGGAATTCGGTGAACAAAGCCTGCTGATCGGCCGATGCGCAGAACTTGGCGAACTGCCGTGCCGCATCGGCTCGGGGACAGCCTTTGGGGATGCCCCACCCTTCAATCGAATAGAGCCCCTGGTTCCAGACGATTTTGGCCGGCGTGCCGCCGTCGATTACGGCCTGAGCTCGTGCGTTCCAAAGCGAGATCATGTCGATCTCGCCGCTTTGAAGGAGTTGACTGGACTGTGCCCCGCCTGTCCACCACACCGCAATATGCGGCTTGATGCGATCGAGACTTTTAAAGGCCCGCTCGATGTCGAGGGGGTAGAGTTTGTCAAGCGGCACCCCGTCCGCAAGCAGCGCCTGCTCCAGAGTGTCGATCGGATTCTTGCGCAACGATCGGCGGCCGGGGATTCTCTGGACATCCCAGAAATCCGCCCATGATTGGGGCGGCTTTGAGCCGAGACGATCCGTCCGATAGGCAAAAACCGTGGAATAAACGTCGGTTCCCACCCATAAAGGCGTCAAGGCCTCGGGCATCAGGCCTGGCGCATCTCCTGGCTTCAAGTCGATTGGTTCGAGGAGGTTCTGCTTGATGAGGATGTCGCGGGCCGAGAGCGAGAGCATACATACATCCCAGATATAGGATCGCGTCTCGACCATAGCCTTGAACTGCGCGGTCGGCTCGGCCTCGCGGGCAACATTGACAACCTTGATCCCTGTCGCTTTCTCGAAGGGATCGTAGAAGCCTTTCCGAAAACCCGGGCTGTAAGGGCCGCCCGGATCGGCGACGGTGATCTGTCCTGCCGCTGCCGCAGTCCGGATCAACATCGGCGCAGCGAGACCGGCAACAAGCCCACCTGCCGCGGCAATAAGTCCGCGTCGACTGATCGAAAATTGAGTGTTCTTGCTCATGCGTATCTCCCTAGGATCTGAATTGAAGCCCGGTTGGCCGGGTCGTTTTTTCGTTGTCACGCACGCTTTGCGGCTGCGCGTTGTTCGAGGAATCGTTCCATCATTCGGGCGGGCTCGCCCGACTTATAGGATTCGCGTTGCAGGCGAATTCCGGCGTCCAGGGCATCGTGAAATCCGGCTTCGGTCATTTCCCTCAGCCGTTGTTTATTGAGGCGCATCGCGACAGGCGGCTTCGCCGCGAGTTCTTCGGCGAGCGAAAGAGCCTCCGCCCGCACGCGATCCTGCGGGACGATCCGGTTGATCAAGCCAAGCGAATGGCACTCCTCCGCGGACATAAACCGGCCGCTCAAGGTGAGTTCGATGGTCCGCGCTAGCCCAATCATCTCGCGCATAATCCAGGGGCCGGTCGTGCTCGTGATGCCTGCGTTGATCTCGGGCTGCCCCATGCGGACGCCAGGATGGCCAATGCGGAAGTCAGCGAGCAGCGCGACCTGGAAGGCCGATCCCGCGGCAATGCCGTTGAGAGCGGCGACAAGCGGCTTCGACAACGAGCGGATGCAGTCATAGAGCCGCTCCCATTCCCCGACCCATTCCTCGGCACGATTGGCATCGAACGATTTCGTCTCGTTGAGGTCCTGCCCGGCCCCGAAGGCGCGATCGCCAGCCCCCGTCAGGACGATTCCTCTCACGGTATCGTCCGCCTCGAAGGCATCGAAAGCGGCGACCAGCTGGTTCCGCATCGTCCGATGCCACGCGTTCAGAACCTCGGGGCGGTTGAGCGTAATGGTCCCTACGCCTCTGTAACGCTCGGTTAGAACGAAATTGAGCAAGCGATCCTCCTTCGGCTATCGGCGCGGTGTGGATACCGTTTGACAAAAGTATTGCAATACGATATTTATTATTGTATAGAATTACTTCTGTGACCTAGCCTGTCAAGCCTATTTCTGAGTCAGCAAAAAAACAGAGACGACCGATGAATAAGCGTGCGCATTCTCAAGCGCGGACCGCCGCCCCGACACCGTCGCGGCCGGACCCGTTACTCGTTCAGTCTGTGGAAAAAGCGTTTCGCGTCCTGACCGCCTTCGACAGAGCGCATCCGACGATGAGCCTCACTCAGCTGGCGGCGGCGATCGACCTGGACAAAAGCGCAACGCAGCGCTTTACGCACACGCTTGTCCGGCTCGGTTATCTGCGAAAAGACATGGGTACAAAGCGTTTCGAACTTACCGTCAAGACGCTCGATCTCGGTCGCCACTACACCCAGGCTAACCCGCTGGTTGATCGAGCGATGCCGTATCTCCTGCATCTCAGCAAGACGACCGAGGAAACGGTCAATCTTACCGTTCTAGACGATACCGAGATTGTTTTTGTCGCCCGCTTCATGAGCAGGCACGTTCTTAAGAACGACGTGATCATCGGGACAAGGATGCCGGCGTTCTGTACTGCCTCCGGGATCGCCATCCTGTCTCATCTCCCCCGCAATGAAGCTCGGGATATCCTTCAGCGATCCGATCTGAAGGCCTTCACTCCTCATACGACGTTTCGAATGGGGGATCTGATCAAGAAGCTCGACATATCCGCAGCCCGCGGCTATGCGACAGCTTTTGAAGAATTCTACCATGGCGACCTTTCGATTGCCGCCCCCGTTGTCGACCATAATCGACGGTCGCTCGGGGCTATAAATATTGCGGTATCGCGCGCACGCTTCTCGCCCAAAGAGGCGGAAGAACAGTTCTCCTCGTTGGTCGTCGCAGCGGCTGCGTCGATTTCCCATATCTGAACAGGAGCAGCCGTCGAGCGACGCGCCTGTCTTGCGCGGTTCTCGGCGGTTTGCAGTAACTTTAGGAGGTAGTCGACATGCAGGAATCGGCAAGCAGCGAATCTGTGCTGTACATGTCGGCAAGCGACATCAAGGCGCTTCACATCGGTCCCCGCGAAGTCATCGACACCGTCTCGCAAGTGCTGCGCCGCTACGCCGAAGGCCGCGCAATCCAGGGCCTCAAGACAACAGTAAAGGCACCATCCGGCGATTATTTTCAGGCCCTGCCATCGATCCTTCCCGACCAAGCTGTCGCCGGCGTAAAATGGGTGTCGATCGTCGGCAGAGAAAATGCATTATCCGGTATCAGCGCCACGATCCTGCTTACATCTCTGGCGTCTGGTCGGCTCCTCGCCATACTCGATGGTGGATGGGTTACGGCTTCTCGTACGGCCGCCATGTCCGCCATCGCTGCCCGCGCCCTCGCGAAACGGAATAGTCGTACGATCGGATTCATCGGTTGCGGCATACAGGCCGTCAGTCACCTCGATGCCCTGAAAACTGTTTTTCCGACCATCGAGCGAATAACCGCCTTTTCCCGCTCGCAAGATTCAGCATTGCGCTTCTGTGATGTTGCTCGCAGCCAAGGGCTTTCGGCCTCGATTGCGACAACTCCGCGCGAGGCCGTGGAAGGGCAGGACATCGTTATTTCTTCCGTACCAGCAGCCGGCATAAAGGCTCCGTTTCTTGACGCCAACTGGATCGAAAATCAGTCTTTTGCCAGCCTCGTCGATCTCGGTCGCAGCTGGGTCGCGGACACGCTCGGCTCAGTCGACATCGTCGCGACCGATGACCGTGCTCAGTCATCCATACTTGCCGCAGATGGAAAGCTGTTTCATGGCGGTCCTTATCATTACGACTTGGCCGAACTAGACGCAGCCGGTCATTCGCGATTTTCTGGTCCAGGGCGGCGTATCCTGATTTTCGGTGGCATGGGGATATGCGACGCCGCAGTCGCCGCTCTTTGCTACGATCATGCCGTCGCGCGGGGAAGCATCGGCCTTCGCTTGCCGGCGAACCGCTGAGTTTTCCCGCGCCAGTGCGGCTCCCGGCCATGGCTGGTCGAGCTTGGCGCCTTTGAACGGCAGCGGTTCTACGCCGGCGCGCGCGTCGACGCCGAGAATTGCGAAATGGGACGAGTCACCGTCTGGAAGTTGTGCCCATTTTTGGTTCGGGCGGACAGGACGGAAAACCGGCGTACCGGTTTTCAGTTCTGGCCATCCCAAGCCGCTGACCCATACCGCTGACAGGGAATGGTGCCCAGGGCCGGAATCGAACCAGCGACACGCGGATTTTCAGTCCGCTGCTCTACCAGCTGAGCTACCTGGGCATGCCCGCCGAAACGAACCCGGCCGCTTATAGAGAAAATGCCCGGGGCTGTCCAGAACCGCCGCCGGCCGGCCGGAATCCGCCCTATTCCCGGCCCCCGGCGGGCGGATCGCCGTCTGGCGGCGGCTCGTCGGTCGGGATGCGGTAATCGCCGACCAGCCAGCGGCGCAGATCCTCGTCGCGGCAGCGCGGCGAGCAAAAGGGCTGGTGTGCGGCGACGACCGGGCGCTTGCACATCGGGCATTTCGCCGAGCCGCGCCGGGCGCCGGGTCTGGGCAGGGGGGTGACGCGATCGTCGGTCACGGGGGCCTAGTCTACCGTCTCGGCACGGCGGGCGCGCGGGCGAATCAGCTCGACCAGCCCGCCATGAGTCCAGCCCAGCACCTGCACCGCCACGCGGTCGTCGGCGGTGGCGCGGCGCAGCGCCTCGAGCACGCGCTGCCGGGCCGCCCCGTCGGCCAGCCGGATGAAATCGATCGCCACCAACCCGCCGATATCGCGCAGGCGAAGCTGGCGCGCCGCCTCGGTTGCCGCTTCGAGATTGGTGCGCAGCGCCGCCCGCGCTCCGGCGACCGCCCCGGTATCGACATCGATGGCGATCAGCGCCTCGGTCGGCTCGACCGCAATCGACCCGCCCGCTGGCAGCGGCACGCGCCGGCTTTCGGCGCTGGCCAGCGCGTCGGCGACATCGTGGCGGTCGAATAGCGCGCCCTGCTCGCGCGACGCCTCGATCCGCGCCGCGAGGGCCGGGTAGAGCCGCCGGGTGACCGCCGCCGCGGCATGCGCCGCCCCGGCATCGGCGAGGATAATGCGCTGCGGATCGGCGGCGGCGAAGGTCTCGATAATGCGCAGGACCGGATCGGCGGCGCGCAGGCAGGCCGGTGGCGCAGCCGCCTCGGCGCGGACGGCGATATCCCGCCATTCGGCGCGCAGGACCGCGATCTCGGCGGCCAGCGCCGCGCTCCCCGCATCGGCGGCGCCGGCGCGCACGATCACCCCGGCTTGCGGCGCGCGCCAGCATTGGCCAGCCGGCGCGATACCGCCACCCCCTTTTCGCCCGGCAGGAGAACCGCGCACACCCCCGCAAGCGAAATCCGGCGCGCGACCCGCGCCCCCTTGTCGCCGCGCGCCGCCTCGACGATCTGCACGACGAGCGCCGCGCCTTCCGCCGGTTTCGTCTTGCCGAGGTCGAGCAGCGCCGGCCGCGCGAGGCCGATATCGACGAACGCCGCGCCGAGCCCGGCGACGATCCGCACCACCCGGCCGAGATAGATATCACCCTCGCCGCCGGCGCGGTCGCGCGGCTCGCGGACCAGATCGACCGTCTTCCCGCCGGAGATCGCCGCAGCGCGCAGCCAAGCGGGCGTCGTCTCGATCAGCAACTCGTCGATCATGCGACTCATCGCCCGGCATTCTCCGTCGCGAGCCCGGCCAGCAATCCGGCGGCGGCGAACAGGTCGAGCCCGACGACATTGCTGTACGAACCGTTGATCCGGCGCACGAAAGCCCCGGCATGGCCCTGGATCGCATAACCGCCGGCCTTGCCCTGCCATTCGCCGGCGGCGATATAGCGCTCGATCTCGTCGCCAGTCAGGCGTTTGAACAGCACCGCCGTGGTCACCACCCGCGACGCCATCCGCCCGTCCGACGCGACGACGGCGATCCCGCCATGGACGCGGTGGCGGCGGCCCGAAAGCAGCACGAGACAGGCCCGCGCCGTCATCGCGTCCTCGGCCTTGGGTAGAATCCGCCGGCCGCAGGCGACGACCGTGTCGGCGGCGATGACGACGGCCCCCGGATGGCGCGCCGCCACTGCCGCCGCCTTGGCGCGGGCGAGGCGCAAAGCATGCTGCGCCGGCAGCTCGCGCGGGCGCGGCGTTTCGTCGGCATGCGCGGGCTCGACCGCATGGGGAACGACGCCGATCTGGCGTAGAAGGTCGAGACGGCGCGGGCTGGCCGAAGCCAATATGAGGCGGGGCATATCCCTTGGTCTCCGCCGGTCGAGGGATTTTCGCCGGTTGGGCCGGCTGCCCTCCCGTATCCGCCTATTTGAACCTGAAGGTGATGCGTCCCTTGCTCAGGTCGTACGGGGTCATTTCAACGTTGACGCGATCGCCGGCCAGAACGCGAATGCGGTTCTTGCGCATCTTGCCCGAGGTGTGGGCAAGCACTTCGTGATTGTTGTCGAGCTTCACCCGGAACATCGCATTGGGCAGCAATTCTGTGATCGTACCCGAAAACTCGATCAATCCTTCCTTGACCATCCAATCCTCGTTCCGCGCTCCCCCGATGCCCGGAAAAATGCTGCCCGACGCCGGTTTGGTCAAGGATTTTTGCGACCGATCCCCCCATGCGCGGCCTCAGCCCGCCGGCGACGGCGCTGCCGGAAACCGCGCGAGAATTCTCTGGCGTAACTGGTCGCGAATCTGGCGATAGGCGTCCAGCTTCGCCTCGCGGCTGCCCTCGATGACAGTCGGATCGAGGGTCGGCCAGTATTCGACATCGCACGCCATGGTGCGCGTCAGCTCGACCGCCCGGTGCTGCGCCTCGGGCGACAGCGTGATGACCGTATCGAACGAGGTGTCGGCGAGTTGATCGAAGGTTTTAGCGCGATGGCGGGCGACATCGATGCCGATCTCGGCCATTACGGCGATGACGAAGGGATCGATCTCGGCGCCGCGCACGCCGACCGAGTCGACGAAAACCTTCCTGCCATGAAAATGCTTGAGCAGCGCCTCCGCCATCGGCGAACGCACGGCGTTGAGCGTGCACGCGAACAGAACGCTTCCGGGCAGGCCGGCCATCGCCTCGCTTATCCCCTGATGTGAAGGACGCAGATAAGGGTGAACAGGCGGCGGGCGGTGTTGCGGTCGAGCGCGATTTTGCCATCGAGCCGTTCGCGCAGCAGATCCGATCCCTCGTTATGCAACGCGCGCCGTCCCATGTCGAGGGCCTCGATCTGCATCGGGCTCGACTGCTTGATCGCAGTGTAATAGCTCTCGCAGACGGTGAAGTAGTCCTTGACGATGGTGCGGAACGGCGACAGCGGCAGGATTACTTTGTGAACCGGCGCGTCCGATTCGGCATGAATGTCGAAGACGAGGCGGTTCTCCTCGATCGACAGATCGAGCCGATACGGCCCCTCCGGCGCGCCGGCCGGGGCGAAATGATTGTCTTCGAGCAGATCGAAGATGGCGACGGCCCGCTCGTGCTCGACATCGGGGCTGCGCCGGACGACGGAACGCTCGTCCAGGTCGATCTTGACGATGCGCTCGTTTTTTCCGCTCACCCGGCGTCCCGGCGGCCCGGGCGCGGCCGCGACAGGCGCAGGCCGATCGACCGGGCATGCGCATCCAGCCCCTCGGCCGCAGCCAGGATCATCGCCGGCTTGCCGAGCGCGGCGAGACCCGACCGTTCGCAACCGAGGAGCGAGGTGCGCTTCATGAAATCGAGCACGCCGAGGCCCGACGAAAACCGCGCCGAGCGCGAGGTCGGCAACACGTGATTCGGCCCGGCGAGATAATCGCCCAGCGCCTCGGGCGCGAAACGGCCGAGGAAAATCGCCCCGGCATGGTGGATTTTCCGCGCCATCGCCGCCGGCCTGGCGATCGCAAGCTGCAGATGCTCGGGCGCCAGCCGGTCGACCAGCGCCGGCGCTTCGCGCAGGTTGCGTACGACAATCGCCGCCCCGTGGCGGCGCCAGCTTTCGCGCGCGATTTTCGCGCGCGGCAAGGTCTTGAGCTCGGCCGCGACCGCCCCGATGACCGCCGCCGCGAAGCCCGCATCGTCGGTGATCAGGATCGACTGGGCCGCCGTATCGTGCTCGGCCTGGGCGAGCAGATCGGCGGCGATCCACGCCGGATCGCTGGCCGCGTCGGCGACGATGACGACTTCCGACGGCCCGGTAATCAGGTCGATGCCGACCGCGCCGAACACCCGCCGCTTGGCGGCGGCAACATAGGCGTTGCCGGGACCCACGATCTTGTCGACGGGTGCGATGGTTCTGGTGCCGTAGGCGAGCGCCGCAATCGCCTGCGCGCCACCGACGCGGTAAATCTCGTCGACGCCGGCGACCGCCGCCGCCGCGAGAACCAGCGGATTGAGCCTGCCGTCCGGCGTCGGCACGGTCATCACCAACCGCCCGACCCCGGCGACCTTCGCCGGCACGGCGTTCATCAGCACCGAGCTTGGATAGGCCGCCGTGCCGCCCGGCACGTAAAGCCCGGCCGCGTCGACCGGCGTCCAGCGGCTGCCAAGCCGCAGGCCGGCCCGGTCGCGGTAATCGATGTCCTGGGGCAGTTGCCGGCGGTGGTAATCCTCGATCCGCCGCGCGGCGAGACGCAACGCGGCGAGAGTGTCCCTCGGACAGCGGCGCAGCGCCGCCGCGATCTCGGCCTTGGTCACGCGCAGGCGTCGTGCGCTCAGGCGCACCCGGTCGAAGCGCGCCGTATAAGCGAGCAGCGCCGCGTCGCCGCGTCGGCGCACGCCATCGACGATGGTGGCAACCGCGGCCTCGACATCGGCCTCGTTGTCGCGCTTGAGGGCGAGCAGGCGCTCGAACGCGCGGGCGAAGCCCGGCTTGCGGGTATCGAGCCTAAGCGGCATTGGCGACGCCGGCGATGCGCTCGATCCACGGCGCAACCAGGTTGTGCCGCGTCTTCATCGCCGCGCGGTTGACGATCAGGCGCGACGTCACCTCGGCGATGCGTTCGATCTCAACCAGGCCGTTGGCCTTGAGCGTCGCGCCGGTCGAGACCAGATCGACGATCCGCCGGCACAGGCCGAGCGCCGGCGCCAGCTCGATCGCGCCGTTGAGCTTGATGCATTCCGCCTGCACGCCGCGCGCGGCGAAGTGGCGGCGCGTGATCTTGGGATATTTGGTCGCCACGCGCACATGGCTCCAGCTTTGCGGATCGTCGCTGCCGGCGAGGTCGGCCGGCTCGGCAACCGAGATGCGGCACCGGCCGACGCCGAGATCGAGCGGCGCGTAAATCTCGTCGTAATTGAATTCCATCAGCACATCGTTGCCGGCGACGCCGAGCTGGGCCGCGCCGAAGGCGACGAAGGTCGCTACGTCGAAGCTGCGCGTGCGCACGATGTCGAGATTGGGATGGTTGGTCGTGAAGCGCAACTGGCGCGTCGCCGGATCGTCGAACTCGCGCTCGGCGACGATGCCGGCGCGGTTCAGAAGAGGCATGACTTCGGCGAGGATGCGCCCGTTGGGCAGCGCCAGGACCAGCTTGTCGTTGGCGGTCACAAAAACTCCTGTCGAACGAATATCTTGGACCCCGCCGGAAACGGCGGGCGGAGATGCTCAGGCGGCGTCGCCGGTCGGATGTCGCGGCCGCCAGCGGGTCGGCCAAGGCAGGCCGAGATCTTCGAGCCGGCAGTTGATATCCTGTCCTTCGAGGCGCAGAATGCCGCCGCCGGCGAAGACCAGAACCACCGCCCCCGGTTCGGATTCGATGGCCAGCAGTTCGAGAATGCGCTCGCGGTCGCGCTGGTCGAGCCCCCGGCAACGCACCTGACGGACGCCGTCGAAACAGATGCCGCAATTGACCCGCTCGTAGCTTTGGCACTTGATCAGGGCGGCGTCGAGATTCTCGTCGGTTTCCGGCTCGGGCACGATCATGTCGGCGACCGGCGAGTCCGGACCCTCGGCGCAGTTTTCCCAGCGGAACCGGCTGACGACCAGAGCGAAACGTTGACCGTCGGCGACGTACTGCATATCGCGCATCGGGATCAGCGCGTCCTGCAAAAACGCCGAGATGACCTGGAAATCCTCCTCGTCCTCGGCCCGAAGCTTGAGTACGCCGCTCATACGCTCGCCTCCTTCACGCGCTCGATATCGGCGCCGCAGGCCGCGAGCTTGTCTTCGAGGCGCTCGTAGCCGCGATCGAGATGATAGACACGATTGACGACGGTCTCGCCCTCGGCCGCCAAACCGGCGATCACCAGGCTAACCGAGGCGCGCAGATCGGTCGCCATCACCGGCGCACCGGTCAGGCGCGACACCCCGCGCACCATCGCCGATCCACCGTGCAGATTAATATTGGCGCCCATGCGGCGCAACTCCGGCACATGCATGAAACGGTTTTCGAAGATCGTCTCGGTGATCATCGAGGCGCCCTCGGCCGCGGTCATCAACGTCATCATCTGCGCCTGCAGATCGGTCGGAAATCCGGGATAGGGCTCGGTCATTACGTCAATGCCGACCAGCGGCGCGTTGGTGCGCTGCACGCGGATGCCCTTGTCGGTCGCGGTCACGCCGACGCCGGCCCCGCGCAGCGAATCGAATACCGCGCTGAGGATGTCCAGGCGCGCGCCGACCAGCTCGACATCGCCGCCGGTGATCGCCGCCGCCATCGCATAGGTTCCGGTTTCGATGCGGTCGGGAATGACCTCATGCTCGGCGCCGTGCAATTGCTCCACGCCCTCGACGGTGATTTCATCGGTGCCGGCACCGTGGATTTTCGCGCCCATCGCGAT
>JACQAF010000062.1 GCA_016195145.1 Rhodospirillales bacterium | reverse complement strand
CTGCTCCATGTCGGCGTCGGGCATCACCACCATGTGGTTCTTGGCTCCGCACAAGGCCTGCACGCGCTTTCCGTGGGCGCAGCCGGTCTTGTAGATATATTCGCCGACCGCCGTCGAGCCGACGAAGCTCACCGCCGCAATGTCGGGATCGGTCAGGATGGCGTCGACCGCTTCCTTGTCGCCGTTGACGACGTTGAGCACGCCATCGGGCAGCCCCGCTTCCCTGGCCAGTTCGGCGAGGCGCATCGGACAGGACGGATCCTTCTCCGATGGCTTGAGGATGAAGGTGTTGCCGCAGGCGATCGCCATCGGAAACATCCACATCGGCACCATGGCCGGGAAATTGAACGGCGTGATGCCGGCGCACACGCCGAGGGGATGGCGCGTCGACCAGGTGTCGATGTTGCGGCCCACATTATCGGTGAAATCGCCGCGCAGAAGATAGGGGATGCCGCAGGCGAACTCGACCACCTCCAGCCCGCGGGTGACCGATCCGCGCGCATCGTCGATTGTCTTGCCGTGCTCGCCCGTCACCAGCCCGGCCAGTTCGTCGCGATACGCCTCGACCAGCTCCTTGAACTTGAACATGACGCGGGCGCGTTGCAAAGGCGGGGTGGCGGCCCAGCCGGGCAGCGCCGCCTGCGCAACGGCGATGGCGGCTTTGACTTCGGCTGCGCTGGCGAAGGCGACACGCGCCGCCTGTTCGCCGGTCGCCGGGTTGAACACCTCGCCCCAGCGCCCGCTCTTGCCGGTAACTCGCTTTCCGTCGATATAGTGGCCAATCTCGTTCATCGCCTTGCGTCCCTTCTTTACTCTTCCGTTCGTCAGCCGACGAAGATAGAAGCCGGGGGCGCGGCCTGTCCAGTCGCGATCGATGCTAGGCGGGCAACCCAGCCTTGCGCAGACCGGCGAGGAAACGGTCGAGATCGGGCTGATTCTTGAACGGCATGATTTGCGCCGCATCGGCAAGCCGGAACCCCGGTTCGATCCTGCGCAATTCGGCGATGGCCTGCTGGGCCTCGCCGCCGCGGTCCATCTCGGCATAGGCGACGGCGAGCAGGTCGTAACAGGCGCGGAAATCGGGTGCGTGGGTCGTGCACACCTTGAGCATATCCAGCGCCAGATCGTATTGGCGCAGCATCAGATGGCTGCGGCCCATATCGGCGTAGGCGTGCGGCGAATGGAACGGGTCGATGCGCATCGATTTCCGGATCGCCTCAAGCCCTTCCTCCGGCCGGCCGGAATAAGTCAGGGTCTCGCCCAGGCGAATCAGGGCGAATTCATCGTTAGGGTTGATCCGCACGGCCAATTTCAGGGCGTCGAGCGCCTCGTCATGCCGGTGCTGGAACAGCAGGACATAACCGAGCATGGCATGGGCGATGGCGGAGTTCTCATTGAGCCGAATGCTCTTCTTCGCCAGCTCGGCGGCGCGATCGAGCGCCGTCGGCCCGCGAAACGGCCCGATCTGCTGGGTAAATCCGATAAGCGCGATGCGGGCGAGATAAGCGGTCGCCTCGGCGTAGTTCGGATCGGCGGCTAGCGCGCGCTGGAAATAGCCGTAGGCAGCGTCGACGCCCGCGGGCGTCTGCGTCTCGATCGCCGCGCGGCCGCGCAGAAATAGATCATAGGCCGTCAGGTTGCTGGTGGTCTGGCGTTTTACGGCCTCGATTTCTTCCTGGCGCAGTTGCTTGGCGACGACGCCGACGATGCCGGCGACCAGGTCGTCCTGGATGGCGAAAACGTCGCCCATCGGCCGGTCATAGCGCTCGGCCCATAGGCTGGCGCCGGTGATGGCGTCGCTAAGCTGGGCGGTGACGCGAATCCGTTCGCCGCTGCGCTGGACGCTGCCTTCGAGCACATGCGCCGCGCCGAGCTGCCGGCCGATTTCCTGGACGTTGTTGGCCTGGCCTTTGAAACGGGCGGTCGAGTTGCGCGCGATGACGATCAACGCCGGAAAACGCGCCAGCTCGGTGATGATGTCGGCGCTGAGCCCGTTGCTGAAATAGTCGTCCTGAGGGTTGCCGTCGAGATTGGCGAAGGGCAGCACGGCGATCGATGGCCGGTCGACGGCCGGCGGCTGGCGAAACCGGTAAAATCCGGCGGCCGCGGCCGCGACGGCAACCAAAGCCAGCGCCGCGGCCGCAGCGCCGAGCCAGCGCCGGCGCTTGCCGATGGGCCCCTCCGGCATTGCCGGTTTCGGCGGCGGCGCGCCGTCGAAGCGCAGGCGGTGAACCTTGATCGGCCGGGCGATGTTCTTGACCTGCCGCTCGCCCAAATCCTCGAAGGCGACCGCCACCCGGTCGCGCGCCTGGTCGCGCACCGCGCGCGACGCCAGAATGCCGCCGGGCTCGGCGAGCTGTTCGAGGCGCGCGGCGACGTTGACCCCGTCGCCGTAGATGTCGTCGCCATCGATGATGATATCGCCGACATTGATGCCGATGCGGAATTCGATGCGTTGCCCGGCCGGAATTTCGGCATTGCGCGCCGCCATGCCCTGCTGGATATCGATCGCGCAACGCACCGCATCGACGACGCTGGCGAACTCGACCAGCAGGCCGTCGCCGGTCGTCTTGACGAGCCGGCCGCGATGTTCGGCGATCTTGGGGTCGATCAGCGCCCGCCGGCAATCCTTGAGGCGGGCCAGCGTGCCTTCCTCGTCGGCGCCCATCAGGCGGCTATAGCCGGCAATATCGGCGGCGAGAATCGCCGTCAATTTGCGTTCGGCCCGCTCATGATCCAAGATTCTATCCCCCTGCAAGACAGCCGCGATACTAGCATAGGGCCGCCATAGCGCCACCGATGCTTGACCGGTTGACAGGATGCGGCGCGCAATGGCCCTCTATCGGCTCTTTGCGAAGGGGAAGGGACCGCTTTCATGAATCGTCTGTCCGGGGCCGAGGCGTTCGTGCGCATGCTGCAACGCCACGGGGTCACCCATGTCTTCGGCCTGTGCGGCGACACCAGCCTGCCGCTCTATGACGCGCTCGCCCGGCTCGATCACGGCATCACGCATGTGCTGACGCGCGACGAACGTTCGGCCGCCTATATGGCCGACGCCTATGCGCGGGTGACTGGCCGCGTCGGCGTGTGCGAGGGGCCGTCGGGCGGCGGGGCGACCTATATCCTGCCGGGCGTGGTGGAGGCGAATGAATCCTCGGTGCCGATTCTCGCCGTCACCACCGACATATCGGTCAGCTCGCGCGGCCGCTATACGCTGACCGAGCTCGACCAGGAATCGCTGTTTCGCCCGCTCGCCAAGTGGAACAAGGTGCTCGACCGTGCCGCCGAAATACCGGGGACCCTACGCCGGGCGTTCCGCGAGATGACTACCGGCCGGCCGGGGGCGGTGCATATCGGCCTGCCCTACGACGTGCAGAAAGACCCGGTCGAGGAATCCGATGTCTGGGCCGATCCGGCCTATGGCCGCTATCCGGCGGCGCGCGTGGCGCCCGATCCGGCGGCGGTGGCGCGGGCGGCGGACGTGCTTGCCGCGGCGGCGCGCCCGGTGATCGTGTGCGGCGGCGGGGCGGTGATCGCGGGGGCCGAGGCTGAGCTGGCGCGCCTCGCCGAGATCCTCGGCGCGCCGGTCGCCACCACGATCAGCGGCCAGGGAACGATCGCCGACGCCCACCCGCTCGCCGTCGGCGTCGTCGGCTCGAATGGCGGCACGCCGCCGACCCGTGCGGTGATCGATGCGGCCGATGCGGTGCTGTTCGTCGGCTGCCGTGCGGGGTCCGTGACCACCGAGCGCTGGCGTCATCCCACCCCGGGGGCGGCGCGCATCGTCCATGTCGATGTCGATCCGGCGGTGATCGGGACGAATTACGAAACCGCCGCCGGGGTGGTTGGCGACGCAAAGCTGGCGCTGGCGGCGCTCGCCGACGCCCTTGTCCTGGCGCAAGCGAAGCCGCGCGATGCGGCGGCGGCGCAGCGCGTGGCGCGGGCGCGCGCCGACAAGGAAGCCGCCTATCGCCCGCTCGCGACCTCGAACGAGCGTCCGATCCGGCCCGAGCGGCTGATCGCCGATCTCGCCGCCGTGCTGTCCGGCGACGCGATCGTCGTCGCCGATCCGGGCACGCCGTGCCCTTATGTCTCGGCCTTCTATCCCAAGCGGCGCACCGGGCGCTGGTTCATTTCCAACCGCGCCCACGGCGCGCTCGGCTACTCGCTGTCG
>JACQAF010000061.1 GCA_016195145.1 Rhodospirillales bacterium | reverse complement strand
CACATGATGAAACGCGTTGAGATAAATGACGAGATCGAAACTGCCGTCGGCGAAGGGCAGGTTCTGACCGGCCCCCTCGACATAGGCCTCGTCGGCCTCGCGCGGATGGCTGCGCGCCGTGGCGAGAACGGCGGCGCCGATTTCAAGGCCGGTGGCCTTGGCCCCTTCGCGGGCGAGGAAGCGGATCAGCGCGCCGTCACCGCAGCCAACATCGAGCACGCGCCGGCCCTTGAGCGGCACAAGATCGCGGATGATATCGGTATGCTTGCGCGGGGTGCGGGGCGGCGTCATGACGGCCGGCAGCATGGCCCGCCGGCAGGTTTGCTGTAAAGCGCGATTCTTTATACCTTTCGGGCTGCCTGCCGCAGCACCGTAGGGGGAGATGAACGAAGATGGGCGCGCTCGACGGGATTCTGGTCATCAGCCTCGAACAGGCGGTCGCAGCACCCTATTGCTCGGGCCGGCTTGCCGATGCGGGTGCGCGGGTGATCAAGATCGAACGCCCCGAGGGCGATTTCGCCCGCGGCTATGACCGCGCGGCGAAGGGCCTCGCCAGCTATTTCGTCTGGCTCAACCGCGGCAAGGAATCGCTCGTGCTCGACATCAAGCGCGACGACGACCGGGCGCTGCTGCGTCGTATCCTCGCCCGCGCCGATGTGTTCATCCAGAACCTTGCGCCCGGCGCTGCGGCGCGGGCGGGATTCGATATCGGGGCGCTGCGGCGCGAACACCCGCGCCTGATTACGTGCAGCATTTCGGGCTATGGCGAGGCCGGCCCCTATGCCGAGATGAAAGCCTACGATCTGCTGGTCCAGGCGGAGACCGGGCTCGCCATGGTCACCGGCCGGCCGGAGGGGCCGGGGCGGGTCGGCGTATCGGTGTGCGACATCGCGGCCGGCATGTACGCCCAGCAGGCGATCCTTGAGGCGCTGATCCGGCGCGGCCGGACCGGCGAGGGGGCGGACATCAAGGTGTCGCTGTTCGACGGCATGGCCGACTGGATGGCCGTGCCGCTGCTGCAGCACGATTACGGCGGCGCGGCGCCGGCGCGCGTCGGCCTTGCCATCCCTCGGTCGCCCCCTACGGCGCGTTCGCCGCGCAAGGCGGCGAGCTGATCGTCATCTCGATCCAGAACGAGCGCGAATGGGCCGATTTCTGCGCCGGCGTTCTGGGCGAGGCCAAATTGGCGGCGCAGCCCGAATTTGCCAGCAACGTGGCGCGGGTCGAAAATCGCGCCGCGCTCGACGGGCGGATCGCCGCCTTTTTCGGCCAACATGCGCGCGACGAGCTGGTCGCCCGGCTGCGCGCGGCGAAGATCGCTTTTGGCGAGGTGAATACGGTCGCGCGCTTCTCCGGACATCCCCAGCTTCGCCGGGTGACGATTGCGACGCCCGGCGGGGCAGTGGCGATTCCCGCACCCCCGCCGATCGTCGACGGGCGCACGCCGGCCCTCGGTCCGGTGCCGGCGATCGGCGAGCATAGCGCGAAGATACGCAAGGAGTTTGCGGCATGAGCGACGATCTCGCCCGCCTCGCCGACTGGGTCGGGCGGAAACAGTCGATGACAGAGATAATTGCACCCGACCGGGTCGCGGCGATGGCGGCGACGCTCGATGAGGATCGCGCGCCGGCGGCAGGCGAGGCGCTGCCGCCCGGCTGGCACTGGCTGTTCTTCAACGGCGCGGCGCTGGCGCGCGATCTTGGGCCCGACGGACACCCGCTCAAGGGGCCGCTAGGGCGCGGCGGGTTCCTGCCGCCGGTGCCGCTGCCGCGCCGGATGTGGGCGGGCGGGCGACTGTCGTTTCCGGCGGCGCTGCGCGTCGGCGAGGGCGCGCGGCGCGAGTCCGAGGTTGCTAAGGTCGACGTCAAGAAAGGCAAGAGCGGCGATCTCGTCTTCGTCACGGTGCGGCATCGCATCTCCGGCGCGGCCGGTCTCGCGGTGGAGGAAGAGCACGACATCGCCTATCGTCCCATGCTCGATGCTGGCGCGCCGTCGCCGAAGCCGCAGCCCGCGCCGGCCGGCGCCGTGTGGCGGCGGGATATCCGGCCCGATCCGGTGCTGCTGTTCCGTTATTCGGCGCTTACCTTCAACGGTCACCGCATCCATTACGATCAGCCTTATGTCACCGGGACCGAAGGCTATCCCGGCCTCGTCGTCCATGGGCCGCTGATCGCAACGCTGCTTCTGGAACTGATCCGCCGCGAGGCGCCGCAAACACGCCTCGCCCGCTTCGCCTATCGCGCCGTCGCGCCGCTCTTCGACACCGGACCGTTCACGGTCAACGGCGTCCCCGCCGCCGGGGATGATCCGATCCGCGTGTGGGCTGCCGAGCCGGCCGGCCATCTGACGATGACGGCCGAAGCCTGGGTTGCGGACGGGATATGAATTTCAACCTCCCCGGCGGCAGTTTGTTGTAAGATCGGGCGTTGCCGCAGCGTTGCGCGCGGCGAGGGGGTCCGCATCGGGGCCCGCATCGAAGGGGAGGATGCCATGGCGGTAAAACGCAAACGGCCGGCGAAGGCGAAACGCGTGGTGAAAAAGAAAAAGGCGGCGGCCAAGCCGCGCATCACCGCGCTTGCGGCCTCGCAGGTGGTCAAGAAGGCGGCCGAAGCCCAGAAAATCACGGTTGAGCTGACGCCCGAGCAGGCGGAGGCGATCCTGCGCCCGTGGGACCGGATGGACCCGAAGAAGCCGGCTCAGGTGACCTTCGTCGTCCAGGGGCGGGAGATATCGGGCTTCGCCGTCGCGGCCTATCGCTATCGCGGCAATACCTGCTGCGTGTGAGCCGCATATGAAGCGTACGGCGGCGCGCCCACGCCGCCGGCGCGAGGCGGTCTGGTGGCGGTCCCGGGCGCTGGTCGCATACTGGGACAAGGATACGCTTGTCGTCGAGAATTATCTGACCGGGGCGCAGACCGAAATATCGCCGCTGGCCTTGCAGTTCTTGCACGGGCTCGATGCGTACACGTCGCTGCCCCGGATCCGGCGACGGCTGGGGCCGGTGCCCGACGCCGACCGCCTGCTCGATGGCATGATTGCCGGCGGGCTCCTCGTTGCCCGCGGCAGCGATGCGGATGCGCGCGAGCGCAAGCTAGCTGCGACATGGAAATGGGGTCCGGCGGCGCAGCATTTCCATTTCGCCACGCGCAATGTGCGCTTCGAATCGCTTGCCGCCGAACATCATCGACTGGCGCAGCTCGCCCACCGCACGCCGCCCCCCTCGCCGTTCAGGGATCGCGACGGGCCGACGGTCAAACTGCCCGCAGGCCGGCCGCCGGGCGATGCGTTCTGGGCGACGCTCGCCCGCCGCCGCACCCGGCGCGAGGTGTTCGACCGCCCGATCCGTCGCGACGATTTCGCCGCCATCCTGCGCTGGTCCTGGGGCAGGAGCCGGACGATGAACGACCCGGGGGTGGGGCCCTATGTCCTCAAGACCAGCGCCTCGGGTGGGGCGCGGCACCCGATCGAGGTCTATCCGGTGGTGATGCGCGTCGAAGGGGTGGCGCCCGGCGTCTATCATTATTCGGTGCGCCGTCACGCCCTGACGCTGCTGCGCGCCGGGCAGTTCGATGCGGCGATGCCCCGGCTTTGCGCTGACCAGCCCTGGGTGCGCGACGCGGCCGCCCTGTTCTTCATGACCGCATTCCTGCCTCGCGCGATGTGGAAATACCGGCATGCCCACGCCTATCGCGTGGTCCAGCTCGACGCCGGCCATCTCGGCCAGACGTTTCATCTGGTTTGCACGCGCCTGGGCCTTGCCCCGTTCACCACCGCGGCCTTGCGCGATGGCGAGGTCGAGGCGCTGCTCGGCATCGACGGCATTGCCGAGATTCCGGTCTACGCGGCCGCGGTGGGGATTCCCCGGCGCGGCTTATCCGCGCGGCGCGCCGGGTCAACATAAAATATGCAATAACAACGCCTTATGATGACTTGCCAGCCTTGGGCGGCCTGCTCATACTCATCCCATGCGCCGTATGCGGGCAAAATATTCTGGGTTGTCTTCGGATCCGGCCGCTTTGGCCGGGCTCCGGCCGTGCGACCATCCGAGCTGCCGGGCGGCGGGCGAATATCGCGCGCCGCGCTCGCGCGAAACGCTCAGCGAGTATTACTGGTTCTGTCTCGATCATGTCCGCGCCTATAACGCGGCATGGGACTATTACCGCGGCATGGGCCCGGTGGAAATCGAGGCGGCCCGGCGCGCCGACACCGTCGGCTGGCGGCCGAGCTGGCCGCTTGGCGCCCGGTTCCGTGCCCCGAACATCGGCGAGGCGGATATTCGCGAGGCGTTGCGGCGCTTTTTCGACGATGCCGATATCCCCGGCGCCGGATCGGGGGCGCGGACGAATGGCGGCGATTCGACCCACGGGGCAGCCAAAAACCGGCCGGCGACGCCCGAGGAAGAAGCGTTGGCGGTCATGGATCTCGATAATGCGGCGACGCCGGGCGAGATCAAGGCCCGCTATAAGGCGCTGGTCAAACGCCACCACCCGGACGCGAACGGGGGCGACAAACAGGCCGAAGAACGGCTAAAATCGATCAATCAGGCCTATACTGTCCTCAAGGGGCAGGGGATGAAACTCGCTGTCAGCGAGTGACGACAGCCGCCGGCCGTAAAGGCCGATTTTGTGTGTTTCAACAGCGGAGCCGACAGCATTATGGTTGCCCTTAATACCGCCGATGCCGATCCGGCGAAGATCATTCCCGACATCAAGGTCAAGATACGGCAGACCTTCGGAATCGACACCGACCTCGAAGTTCCGGCATTTTCGAAAGCGTCCGACCATGTGCCGGAGCTTGACGACGCCTATCGCTTCGACCGCGACACGACGCTCGCCATTCTCGCCGGCTTCGCCTTCAACCGCCGCGTGCTCATTCAGGGCTATCACGGCACCGGCAAGTCGACGCATATCGAACAGGTCGCAGCGCGGCTTAACTGGCCGTGCATCCGCGTCAACCTCGACAGCCATATCAGCCGCATCGATCTCGTCGGTCGCGACGCGATCGTGCTCAAGAACGGCGTGCAGGTGACCGAGTTCCGCGAAGGCCTGCTCCCCTGGGCGCTCCAGCATCCATGCGCGCTGGTGTTCGATGAATACGACGCCGGCCGCGCCGACGTGATGTTCGTCATCCAGCGCGTGCTCGAGGTCGAGGGCAAGCTCACCCTGCTCGACCAGAACCGCGTCCTGCGGCCGCACCCGGCGTTCCGCCTGTTCGCCACCGCCAACACGGTCGGCCTCGGCGACACGACCGGCCTGTATCACGGCACGCAGCAGATCAACCAGGGCCAGATGGACCGCTGGAACATCGTCGCCACGCTCAACTATCTCCCGCACGAGGAGGAAGTGAAGATCGTCCTCGCCAAGGCGCCGGAATACGACACCAAGGCAGGGCAGGAAACCGTCTCGGCGATGGTGGCGCTTGCCGATCTCACGCGCGCGGGCTTCGTCGCCGGCGATATCTCGACCGTGATGTCGCCGCGCACGGTCATTACCTGGGCCGAGAACGCGCGAATCTTCAACGATATCGGCTTCGCCTTCCAGCTCACCTTCCTCAACAAATGCGACGAGGTGGAGCGCGCAACGGTGGCCGAGTATTACCAGCGCTGTTTCGGCAGCGAGCTGGCCGCCGGGTCGGGAAAAGCATCCGCCGGCCTGACGCGGGCCAAGGCCGGTCACGCCTGACCGGCGCGGCCGCACCCGCAATGCGATAGCCGCGCGAGCGCAAGCCCGATGGCCAAGACGAACGAAGGACCGGTCGAGGCGTTCCGCCAGGTAACGGCGGCGACGATGCGCGCCGTCGCCCACCGTCCCGACGTAACCGTGACCTTCGCCCCCGAAGGGGCGGCGCTGCGCGACGCCGAGGCCCGGCTGCCGCTGCCGGCGCGCGATCTGCCAGGCGAGGAAGTCGCGGTGGTGCGCGGCGAGGCCGATGCGATGGCGTTGCGCCTGCGCCATCACGACGAAGCGCTCCACGCGAGCCGGACGCCGAGCGGCGCCATCTCGCGGGCGATTTTCGATTCGGTCGAGCAGGCGCGCTGCGAGGCACTCGGCGTGCGGCGCATGGCCGGGGTTGCCGCCAATCTCGCCGCTGCGCTCGACGAACGATGCCGCGCCCAGGGTTTCGCCCGCATCACCGACCGCGAATCGGCGCCGCTGGTCGAGGTTGTCGCCTTGCTGGCGCGCGAGGCGCTGACCGGCCGGGTGCCGCCCGTCGCCGCGCGGCGCATGGTCGATCTGTGGCGGCCGTGGATCGAGACCCGCGCTGGCAGCGATTTTACCGCGCTCAACAAGCTGATCGGGAGCCAGGACGAGTTCAGCCAGGCAGTCCGCCGGCTGATCAGCGATCTCGATCTCGGCGAGGAAGACGCGGCGTCGAGAGAATCCGACGACGAACAGTCGCAGGGCGACAAGGATCAGTCAGGCGAGCAGTCGGGCGAGAGCGGGGAAAGCGCCGAATCGGCGAGCGAAAGCATGATGGGCGGCGAGACCCGCGAAATGACCGGGGACGACGGTGCCGACGGCGCGAGCGAGGACAGCGAGGATGCCGAGGCCGATGGCCTGGGCGATGATGGACCCGAACGCCCCGGCCGGCGCACGCGGCCGAACGGTCCGTTCTCCAACGAGCCCGACCGGCCAACCTATCGGGCGTTTACGAGCGAATTCGACGAAACGATCGAAGCCGATCAGCTCTGCGATCCCGACGAACTGACGCGGCTGCGCCTGCATCTCGACCAACAACTCGGCCATCTGCAAAGCGTCATCGGCCGGCTGGCCAACCGCTTGCAGCGCCGCCTTCTCGCCCGCCAGAACCGGTCATGGGAATTCGACCTCGAGGAAGGAATGCTCGACGCGGCGCGGCTTGCCCGCATCGTCGTCAATCCGGCCTATCCGCTGTCCTACAAGCGCGAGAAAGACACCGCTTTTCGCGACACGGCCGTCTCGTTGCTGATCGATAATTCGGGCTCGATGCGCGGCCGACCGATTACGGTCGCGGCGATGAGCGCCGATATCCTGGCGCGCACCCTGGAACGCTGCGGGGTGAAGGTCGAAATCCTCGGCTTCACCACCCGCGCCTGGAAAGGCGGGCAAAGCCGCGAGCGCTGGCTGGCCGCGGGCAAGCCGCCGGCGCCGGGGCGGCTCAACGATTTGCGCCATATCGTCTACAAGAACGCCGATGCGCCGTGGCGACGGGCGCGCAAATCGCTCGGCCTGATGCTGCGCGAGGGCCTACTCAAGGAGAATATCGACGGCGAGGCCCTTTTATGGGCGCATAACCGCCTGATCGGCCGGTCGGAGCAACGCAAGATCCTGATGGTGATCTCGGACGGCGCGCCGGTTGACGATTCGACGCTGTCGGTCAATCCCGGCAACTATCTCGAACGGCATTTGCGCGAGGTGATCGAGTATGTCGAAACCCGCTCGCCGGTCGAATTGCTGGCGATCGGCATCGGTCACGACGTCACACGTTATTACCGGCGGGCGGTAACGATCGTCGACGCCGAACAGCTCGGCGGCACGATGATGGAAAAATTGGCCGAACTGTTCGACGAAGACGAAGCGCGCGAGCGCAGCCAGCCGACGCGGGTGCGTCGCCGGGCGTGACCAGCGCCGCGCCGGGGCGGAATGCCGGCGAAGGGAATAATCTCTGTATCCGCGATGTTCATAATTCGGCGCTGAAGGCGCCGCAACCCAAGGGAGGCAGGCCCATATGCTCGACGATCTTCTCAGTCTTACCAAGGCAGGCGCACCGCTTAGCCGGCGCGGGTTCGTCGTTACCTCGCTGGCGTCGGGCTTTGCGCTCGCCGCCGGTCCGGTTTCGGCCCAGGCGATCACTACCGACACCGGCGGCCTTGTTGCCGGCGAGGTGAAGATACCGGCCGCCGATGGCGACGTGCCCGGCTACCGCGCCAAGCCGGCCAGCGGCAGCAATTTTCCGATCGTTCTCGTAGTGCAGGAGATTTTTGGGGTTCACGAACACATCAAGGATGTCTGCCGCCGGTTTGCCAAGCAGGGCTATCTCGCCGTCGCGCCGGAGCTGTACGCCCGCCAGGGCAATGTCGCCAGCATGACCGACGTGCAGCAGATCATTCAAACGGTGATGGCGAGGGTTCCCGACAAGCAGGTGATGGGCGACCTCGATGCCACAGCGAAATGGGCGGCGGGCGATGGCGGCAACGCGGCCAAGCTCGCGATCACCGGGTTCTGCTGGGGCGGGCGGATTGTCTGGCTCTATGCCGCGCATAACCCCAGCCTGAAAGCGGGCGTGGCGTGGTATGGCCGCCTGGTCGGGCAGCAGAACGACAATACGCCCAAGCACCCGGTCGACATCGCGACCGATCTCAAGGCGCCAGTCCTCGGACTTTACGGTGGCGCGGATAGCGGCATCCCGGTCGATACGGTCGAGCGCATGCGCGAGGCGTTGAAGGCGGCCGGCAAGACGGCCGAGATCGTCGTCTATCCCGATACGCCGCATGCGTTCAACGCCGATTACCGGCCGAGCTACCGTCCGCAACAGGCGGCCGATGGCTGGCAGCGCCTTCTCGATTGGTTCAAGAAATACGGCGTGGCTTAAGCGCGCGGCGACGGCTACAACAAGGGCGCGGGCGACCCCCGCGCCCTTTTCCGTTGCATTCGTCTAGTTGGGGAAACCGGTGTTGTTCCGCCGTTCCGTCCTGTCCGCCGCCGCCGCGGTTGCATTGTGGCTCGTCTCGTGCGTGGCGCCGCTGCCGGGCATCAATGTCGTCCCGTCTGCGACGACGCCGGTCGCGATTGCGGCTTCGCCAGTGTTTCTCGACGAGGGCGATCCTGCCCGCACGCATGTCGGCCGGCTCGTCTATCGCGGCGGGCTGCGGCTTACCGCACCCGACGGGCGCTTCGGCGGCTGGTCGGATCTGCGGGTAAGCGCCGACGGTGCGCGGTTCACGGCGGTCTCCGACGAAAGCCACTGGATGGACGGGCGGCTCGATTACGATGCGCGCGGCCGCCTCGCCGGCATTTCCGGGGTGCGGCTCGGCCCGCTGATCGACCTCGACGGGCGGCCGCTGCGCGGCAAGCTTGGCGATGCCGAGGGGCTTGTCGCCGAGGCCGATGGTTCGTTTATCGTCTCGTTCGAGCGCTGGCACCGTTTCTGGCGCTATCCGGCGGCCGATCCGCCGTTTTCGATTCCGCCGGCGGCGATTCCCCATCCCCCCGAGCTCGACCGGGCGCCGGCCAATGGCGGCGTCGAGGCGATCATTCGCCTCGCCGATGGGCGGCTGATGGCGATCGCCGAAGAACTCTACGACCGGGGCGGTCATGTCGGCTGGGTGCAGGAAGGAACGGCGTGGGGACGGTTCATCTATCGCGCCGGACTCAACTTCAAGCCGACGGCGCTGGCGCTGCTGCCGGGCGGCGATGTGTTGGCGCTCGAGCGGCGCTTCACCGTGATTGGCCCGCCGGGGGCGCGCATCGTCCGTGTGCCGCTGGCGGACATCGCGGCGGGGGCGACGCTGGCCGGCGACGAGCTGGCGCTGATCGAGCCGCCGCTCGCCATCGACAATTTCGAGGGGCTGTCGACGGCGCGCGGGCCGCGCGGCGAGACGCTGCTCTACGTCATCTCCGACGATAATTACTCGCCCATCCAGCGAACCCTCCTCCTGATGTTCGAGCTGGCGGAGTAAGCAATCTCGCGGTTAGCCTTGCCAGAACCATTTGGCGCATTCGCGCCGGCGTTCCGCCTCGGTGATCCCGACATCGGCCATTAGGCGCGGCTCCAGCTCCCGTAACCGGCGCCGCGTCCTCAGGCGACGAAGCCAGATCGCCGCTTTGGCGTAAGCAGCTCTTATGACGGGCTCGTATCCGCTGACGAGTTTGAAGGGCGCTGAATCTTGTCTGACGTTTTGCATGAGAGAATTTTGCTTAGATTCCGTTGGGAATGTTACGGTCGTGGCCGAAGCATCAAGGCGCCGGTTAGCCTAGAATGCAGCGCGCTACTGAGGAGATTGGCCATGGTCAGCCATGCGGCGTTTGCCGAAATCGCCACGCTTGCCGGAGATCCCGCGCGGGCCGGCATGCTTCACGCGCTGCTCGACGGGCGGGCGCTGACCGCCTCGGATCTGGCGCGCGTCGCCGGCATTGCGCCGCAGACGGCGAGCGGGCATCTGGCGAAGCTGATCGAAGCGGGATTGCTCGCGGTCAAGCAACAGGGCCGGCATCGCTACCATCGGCTGGCCTCGCCTGCCGTGGCGCGGATGATGGAAAGCATCATGCAGGTCGCGTCACAGGGGAATTTTCCGCGCCCGGTCGTTGTCGGCCCTCGCGATGCGGCCCTCAGGGCGGGGCGAACCTGTTACGATCATCTTGCCGGCCATCTCGGCGTGACGCTTGCCGACGGGATGGTCTCCCGTGGCTATGTCGAGCTTGGCGACGATGCCGGGCTGGTGACCGGCAAGGGCGTCGCGCAATTGAAGCGGCTCGGCATCGACGTCGACGCCGTTGTTGCGCCACGCGGCAGGCGCGCGCGCCGCGTGCTCTGCCGCCCCTGTCTCGATTGGAGCGAGCGGCGCCCGCATCTGGCCGGCGCTGTCGGCGCCGCCTTGTGCGCGCACTGCCTTGCCCAAGGCTGGATACGGCGCCTCGACGGGACGCGCGCCGTCGCGGTCACGCGGAAGGGGCAGAGCGGCATTTACGATGCGTTCGGCGTACGCCTGAGTTAGCGCCGGCGCGCGGCCCGCAGGACAAGCGGCATCTGCGGCGCAAACAAAAGACCCGCCTTGTGGGCGGGCCTAAAGGTTCATCGGAAACAAGGAGTCTTATTATTATCTAGGCGGCGGCGCGTTTCTCCAGCGCCCGTTGCACCTGGTGCTTCAGGCGGAGCATCGCCGGATCGAGATTGGCGTTGGCGGTCGCGAGCAGCCAGGCGTCGAGGCCGCCCTTGT
>JACQAF010000069.1 GCA_016195145.1 Rhodospirillales bacterium | reverse complement strand
CGTACGACGCGCCGTTGGCGGTCACGTCGGGCATCGCCGCGTGTTCGCAGCCGGAGGCCAGCCTTGCGGCGCTGGAGCGACGCCTGGCCGGCTTCGATGACGGGCGGCTGGCCGCGCTCGCCGTGGCGGTTGAGGCGACGGGCTCGCTGGTTGTTGGTCTTGCGCTCGTTGCCGGCCGGCTCGATGCAGTGGGCGCATTCGCGGCGGCCGAACTTGACGCTACCTATCAGATCGAGAAATGGGGCGAGGACGCCGAGGCCACGCAGCGGCGGGCAGGCGTGCGGGCCGACCTCGACGCTGCGGCGCGCTTCCTAGCCTTATATGGGGCGACGTAATAAACGCGACGCCGGCCGCAACGGTCAGCTCGCCTTGACCAGGGCGAGAAACCGGTCGACTTCGGTGCGCAGGACCGAGGACTGATGTGAGAGATCGCCCGCCGCCGAAAGCACGTGGCTTGCCACCGATCCGGTTTCGCTGGCCGCCTTGGTCACGCCGCCGATCGTCGACGAAATTTCGCCTGTCCCCTTGGCTGCCTGCTGGACATTGCGGGCGATTTCCTGCGTCGCCGCACCCTGCTCCTCCACCGCCGAGGCGATGGTCGTGGCGATCTCGTTGATCCGCCCGATGGTGCCGGCGATGCCTCGAATCGCGGTGACTGAATCGGTCGTAGCGCCCTGGATGGCGCCGATCTGGGCGGCGATGTCCTCGGTCGCCTTGGCCGTCTGGTTGGCCAGGCTTTTGACTTCCGAGGCGACCACCGCGAAGCCCTTGCCCGCCTCGCCCGCCCGCGCCGCCTCGATGGTAGCGTTGAGAGCCAAGAGGTTGGTCTGACCCGCGATGTCGTTGATCAGCTTGACCACGTCGCCGATCTTCTGCGCCGCCTCGGCAAGGCCGTGGACCGAGGCGTTGGTGCGATTCGCCTCTTCCACCGCCTGGCGGGTGATCTGCGACGATTCGGCGACCTGACGACCGATCTCGGCGATCGAGGATGAGAGTTGCTCCGACGCCGAGGCGACGGTCTGAATGTTGTTCGATGTTTGCTCGGTTGCGGCGGCGACGGAGGTCGCCTGGCGGTTGGCTTCGTCGGCGGTCGATGTCATGCGCCCGGCGGCGGATTGCAGCTCGGTCGTGGCTGCAGTCACTGTTTGCAGCATGCCGGTGATCTTGCCGTCAAAATCTCTGGTCAATGTTTCGATCTCTTGGGCGCGCTGCTCTTTCTCCTTCACGGCCTTGCGTTCCATCTCGCGGTCGAAGCCAAGTTTGCTTTGCATCGCCTTAAGATGGCGCAAAGCCTTGCCTAGCTCGTCGTCGCGCTTGATGTCGGTAGGAGTATTGTAGTTCCCTTGGGAAATCTCGCCCATGCAGGCGATCAGCCGGTCGATCGGGCGGCCGATGGCGCGAATAGTGAAAACGCCCGACGCGGCAAGCACCAGGATGTTCCCGAGAAGAATGACCGCTGCGGTGGCGAAGGCGATCATGTAGCTGCGCTGCGCCAGCGCGAACTCGTCATGCGCGGCGTCGACCTGCATCTTCATCAATGTCTCGGCGTCTTTCTTGGCCGCCGTATAAAGCGGCGCGACTTTTTCCATGATGAGGCTGGCCAGTTTCTCGAGGCTTCCCTCTCCGACCAGCGTCAGCGCCGGCTGGAGACCCTGTTCGGCAAAAACCCGCCGGCGACTGGAGAATTGTTCGGCGAGCGTCTTTTCCTTAGGACCGAGATGGGTTGCAGTATAGGCCTGCCAGACCTTGTCAATCGCGGCCACGTTAGCGTCAACCGCAGCCACGATCTGGTCGACGGGGCGCAGGTTGATCGTGCTGGCCGGTTTCTCGCTTCCCTCTGTCGATTCCTGCTGGAAATCTGCGAGAATAAGCGCGGCTTTGATCTGATCCTGCGTCGCCGCTTCGTAGAGCAGGGCGATAATGTCGCGCATGCGGTCGTTGATTTCGGCCAGATAGCCCATCGGCGCCGTATTGTCGTTGTAGACGACGTTGAGGCGGTGATTCGAATCGCGGGCGGCGAGCATGCCAACCCCGCCGATGACGAGCATCGAAAGCGCCGCGGTGCACAACAGCGACGCCAGTCGCGCCCGGACCGTTCGGGTCATGAAATTGAAACGCGACATGAAACCCGATTTTCGCACCGATCCGCCCCAAAGGTATACGCGTCCGGCCTTGCCGTCGCGGAACAGCTTGTAGAGTTTCGTCGCTGCGTCGCGCTGCGTCTGCGGCAATCGGGTGCGGATCGACATATAACCGGCGATCTTGCCGTCTTCATGGACCGGCGTAGCGCTGGCCAGAACCCAGTAATAGTCGCCGTTCTTGCGCCGATTCTTGACCGCAGCCATCCACGGTTTGCCGGCCCGGAGGGTGGCCCATAGATCGGCAAAGGCCTGCTGCGGCATTTCGGGATGGCGGACGATGTTATGCGGCGCGCCAAGCAGCTCCGCTTCCGAGTAGCCGCTGGCTTCGACGAACCCGGGATTGGCATAGACAATCTTACCGTCGAGATCGGTTTTGGAGACGAGCGTGACGCCGTCGGCGATTTCGTATTCGACGTTCGTGACGGGAAGATTCTGGCGCATCGGTCTGCTCCGCGATTTGTCGGTGCAATAATTTTCTCTGCGCCGCAGAATGAGGCGCATCGGATAGAGGACGATATTCTCCCGAACGTTAAGAATATCTTTCGGCTTATCACTTTTTTCGGAGGGTAGCAGTTGATCCTTGCTGGCTATCTGTACGCGCCGGCGTTGTGATGAAAATAAGTGTAGGCGCGATGTACAAGAGCGGATGCTGGGCCGGAATATCGGACGGCCCCGGCGATAAACCGCTTATGGGAACGAAGAGCGAACTTGCGGCCGGCGAACGGCCCGAGGCTGGCGCACGGCGCGCGGCAATGCTATCAGGGCGGCACACGCAGCGGGGGAAGGGCGATGCAGGAGATTCTCCGTCAGCTTGAGGAAATGCGGGCCGCCGCGCGGGCGGGCGGCGGGGTCAAGCGCGTCGCGGCGCAGCACGCCAAGGGCAAGCTCACGGCGCGCGAAAGGATCGAAATCCTGCTCGACGATGGCTCGTTCGAGGAATGGGACATGTTCGTCGAGCATCGCTCGAGCGAGTTTGGCATGGCCGAACAGAAAATCCCCGGCGATGGCGTGGTCACCGGCTGGGGGACGATCAATGGCCGGCTGGTCTTCGTTTTCAGCCAGGATTTCACCGTTTTCGGCGGCTCGCTGTCCGAGGCGCATGCCGAGAAGATGTGCAAGATCATGGATCAGGCGATGAAGGTCGGCGCGCCGGTCATCGGGCTCAACGATTCCGGCGGCGCACGCATCCAGGAAGGCGTCGCCTCGCTCGCCGGCTATGCCGAGGTGTTTCAGCGCAACGTCCTCGCCTCGGGCGTGATCCCGCAGATTTCGGTGATTATGGGGCCGTGCGCCGGCGGCGCCGTATATTCGCCGGCGATGACCGACTTCATCTTCATGGTGAAGGATTCCTCCTACATGTTCGTGACCGGGCCCGACGTGGTGAAGACGGTCACGCACGAGACCGTCACCCACGAGCAGCTCGGCGGGGCGGTCACGCACTCGACCAAGTCGGGCGTGGCCGATCTCGCCTTCGAGAACGATGTCGAGGCCTTGCTCCAGCTGCGGCGCTTCTTCGATTTCCTGCCGGAATCGAACCGCAACGGCGTACCGGTCCGTTCCACCGCCGACAGCGCCGAGCGCACCGATCCCTCGCTCGATACGCTGGTGCCGGCCAATCCGAACAAGCCCTACGACATGCACGAGCTGATCCGGAAGGTCGCGGACGAGGGTGATTTCTTCGAGCTGCAGCCTGATTTCGCCCGGAATATCATCACCGGCTTCGGACGCATGGAAGGGGCCACGGTCGGCATCGTCGCCAATCAGCCGATGGTGCTGGCCGGCTGTCTCGATATCGACAGCTCGCGCAAGGCGGCCCGCTTCGTTCGTTTCTGCGACTGCTTCAACATCCCGATCCTGACCTTCGTCGACGTACCGGGATTCCTGCCCGGCACCGCACAGGAATATGGCGGCATCATCAAGCATGGCGCCAAGCTGCTCTACGCCTATGGCGAAGCCACGGTGCCGAAAGTCACGGTCATCACCCGCAAAGCCTATGGCGGCGCCTATGACGTCATGAGTTCGAAGCACCTGCGCGGCGACGTGAACTATGCCTGGCCCAGCGCCGAGATCGCGGTGATGGGCGCCAAGGGCGCCGTCGAAATCATTTTCCGCGCCG
>JACQAF010000060.1 GCA_016195145.1 Rhodospirillales bacterium | reverse complement strand
TGCGCCACCGGCTCGGCCGCGGTGCATATGGGGCTGAATTCGATCCGGGCGCGCAAATCCCGCGTCGTGCTGGTGGCCGGCGTCGAGAAGATGACCGAAACGCCGGGCGAGCAGATCGGCGGCATCCTGATGAAGGCGTCCTACGTCAAGGAAGAGGACATTCCCGGCATGAGCTTCGCCGGCGTGTTCGGCAAGATCGCGCAGCTCTATTTCCAGCGCTATGGCGACCAGTCGGATGCAATGGCGAAAATCGCCGCCAAGAATCACAAGAACGGTTCGGTTAATCCCTACGCCCAGATCCAGAAGGATCTGGGCTACGAGTTCTGCCGCACGGTTTCGGACAAGAACCCGTTGGTCGCCGGCCCGCTGCGGCGCACCGACTGCTCGCTCGTCTCCGACGGCGCGGCGGCGCTGGTGCTGGCCGATGTCGAGACGGCGCTGACCCTGGAAAAAGCGGTCGTCTTCCGCGCGGCGCAGCAGGTCAACGATTTCCTGCCGATGAGCCGGCGCGACATCGTGCAGTTCGAAGGCTGCGAGCGCGCCTGGAAGCAAGCCTTCGCCGAGGCGCGGGTGACGCTCGACGATCTCAAGGTGGTTGAAACGCACGACTGCTTCACCATCGCCGAACTGATCCAGTACGAGGCGATGGGCCTCACGCCCAAGGGCCAGGGCGCGCGCGCCGCGATCGAAGGCTGGACGGAAAAAGACGGCAAGTTGCCGGTCAACCCCTCGGGCGGCCTCAAGTCGAAAGGCCATCCGATCGGCGCCACAGGCGTTTCCATGCACATCATGGCGGCAATGCAGGCGCGCGGCAGCGCCGGGCCGATGCAGGTGAAAAACCCGGGCCTCGCCGGTTTGTTCAATATGGGTGGAGCGGCCGTCGCCAATTACACCAGTATCCTCGAGCCATTGCGCTAATCCCGATGAGCATGTTCGATGCGCTCGTCCTCGACGAGAAGGACGGCAAGGTCACGTCGTCGATCAAACAGCTGGCCGACGACGCGCTACCGCCCGGCGATGTCACCGTGCGGGTCAGCCATTCGACCCTCAATTACAAGGACGGGCTGATCCTCAACGGCCTCGGCCGGCTGGTGAAGAAATACCCGCATGTGCCGGGGGTCGATTTCGCCGGCACGGTCGAGGCTTCGGCCTCGCCCGCCTACAAGCCGGGCGACAGGGTGGTGCTGACCGGCTGGCGGGTGGGCGAGCTTCACTGGGGCGGGTACGCGCAAAAGGCGCGAGTCAAGGCGGAGTGGCTGGTTAAGCTCCCCGACGGCCTGACGGCGAAACGCGCCATGGCGGTGGGCACGGCCGGCTTCACCGCCATGCTCGCGGTTATCGCGCTGGAGCGCCACGGCCTCAAGCCCGGCGGGGGCGAGGTGCTGGTCACCGGTGCGGCTGGCGGGTTGGGCTCGGTCGCAGTCTCGATCCTCGCCCGGCTCGGTTACGACGTCGCCGCCGCGACCGGACGCAAGGAAGCGCACGACTACCTCAAATCCCTCGGTGCGAAGACCATCGTCGATCGCGCCGAATTCATGCCGGAAAAGCCGCGACCGCTGGCGAGCGAACGCTGGAACCATGGCGTCGATACGGTGGGCGGGACGGTGCTTGCCAATGCGCTGTCGGGAATGAAATACGGCACGTCGATCGCGGTTTGCGGCAATGCCGGCGGCATCGAAGTGCCGGCGAGCGTTCTGCCCTTCATCCTGCGGGGGGTCAATCTGCTCGGCATCGAATCGGTGATGCTGCCGTATCCGGCGCGGGTCGAAGCCTGGGGCCGGGTTGTCCACGACCTGCCGCTCGACCGGCTGGATGCAATGACGACCGTCGTCGGCCTCAAGGACCTGCCCGAGCTTGGAACGAAGATACTCAAGGGCCAGGTGCGCGGGCGCGTGGTGGTCGAGCTTTAGGGTCCGGTCCGACAACCTTTCGGTAAGGATTGCCGGTTAGGCTGGTGAGGGCAGGGCCTTAACGCCACGCGGCCCGGCTGTTATGATCTGCGCCTCGATTGACGCAGACAAAGGGAACGACATATGAACGGCTGGATCGAAACGGCGATGGGCAAGATTGTTGCCGTGGCGGCGCTGGGCTTCCTGTTGGCGGCGTGCACCGGGCCGCAGGATTGGCTGGGGCCCGACGACTACCAGCTGCGCAACAAGGGCTGGAAGCATCCGGCCGTCGCGGCGACGCCGACGCCGGCTTATTGCTACCATACGCTCGCCAAACCCAATTGCTATCCCGAGCCGCAAGCCGGGCAGCAATACCGAATCATCAATCATTACGGACCCCGGCCCGAGTAAGGGGACGGGTCGGTGGCAGAAAAACGCGGTCCGAGCAAGGGCCGCCGACGTTTTTTGACGCGACTGGCCGCCGCCGGCGCCGGCGTCGGGGCGCTTGCCGCCTGTGCGCCCGAGGCGCGAATGCGCGCCGCCGGGCTACCGGCTGGCGAGACGGCAACGCCGGCTCAGGCCCGCACCGGGCAGATCAACATTCGCGATTTTGGCGCGCGCGGCGACGGCCGCAATGACGATACTGCCGCGATCCAGGCGGCGATCGACGCGGTTGCGGAGCAAGGCGGCGGCGAGGTTTTGATCCCGCCGATGCGGGCGCCATACCGCGTCACCTCGCTCCAACTTCGTTCGGGCGTGCAGCTCGTCGGGGCCGGTCCGTGGGCGGATTCCGGCTTCGCCGCGCCGCGCAGCGTCCTGCAGGGAACGCCGGGTCAGGACGTGATCGTCCTGGCTCCGGTCGGCGAGAGCGTTTTCAATTACGGCCTGCGCGACTTCGCCATCGTCGGCGGCCGCAATCATCTGGTGAGCCCCGATGCGGCCGTGTGGGTGACGATCCGCAATGTACGATTCCAGAAGCCGGGAGAGGCGGGCATCCGCGTGCGCGGCTTTGTCCAAAACTGGTATCTTGAAAACGTCGATTTCGCGCAAGGCCGATACGGGTGGCTTCAGGAAGCCGCGCCGAGCCGATATCCCGGCGCGGGCAGCTTGCTCGACAAATGCGTTTTTCGCGCCGTGACCTGCAGCGGCCAGACGAAAAACGGGTTTCGCATCGAGGTCGCGATTTCGAACAACGTCCTGTTCGACGCCCTGTCGCTAATCCAGATTGCCGAACACGGTTTCGTTCTCGATGGCGGCATCCGTGCGTGGACCTTCATCAACGTCAATACCGAAGGAAACAACTACAACACATTGTCGAAGCCCGAAGAGATACGCCAGCCCGGCCAGCCGCTGGAGCGTATCGCCGCGCGCGCCCGACCGATCACGACGGGCTCGATCGGCGCGGATAGCCGGCGCCTTGTCGTCGCCCAGCAGGCCGGCTTTGCCAATGGCGATACGGTCAACATCGAAGGTGCGGGGGCGGACGGGCTTGATCTCGATGCGACGATCGTTGCTGGCGCTGGCACGACGCATTTGACGCTTTCGCGACCCGCGGCGCGCGACGTCCGCGACGTCGAGGTGACCAGCGCCCAATTCTCTGATTTTTTTATCGGCAATTCGGTGGGGGGCGTCGCCGGAATCACGTGGATCGACGCTGCGATCGGCCATCCGAATGGCGGGGGCGCCAGCCGCTATGCGCTCGACGCGTCTCGCGCCGCCGGGCCGATGATTTTCATTGGCGGCAGCGCGCCACGCCCGATCTACGATCCGTACAACAAGCTATCGGTGTTGGGCAACGCAAGCGTTCCGTTGCGCCGCCGCGAACCCGATTTCCGGACCGAAACCTTCACATCGTTCACCATTGGCGCCCTCAATGCGCGCACCCAGATTCCGAGCGGCCGCGGGCGCGATATCGTGCTGGCGCTCGTCGATTCGGCGGGCGACGGTTCGGGCGGCCACGGCAAGCTTGAGGTTCGGCGCTACGATCCGAATCGCACACGGCTGCTTGAGCTCGACGCCGAAGGGCGAATGGCGCTCCGGGGAGAGCGCCTCGGGTTCGGCGGCCATAATAACCACGGCATATTCACCGGCGACGGGACGCCGGAAGGCCGGGTTGCGGCCCTTCCCGGCTCGCTCTATCTGCGGCGCGATGGCGGGCCGGGGAGCAGCCTTTATGTGAAGGAAAAAGGCGCCGATGTCTGGGGATGGGCGGCGAAATAGGACTGCTGTCGAAGGAGAAATCGTGCAAAAGAACAAGAGCGTCGAGGCGCTGGAGATCGAGACCGACCAGCTTGAGTGGCTCAAGGAGATGGCGGCGGCCTATAGCCTCCCGGACGCCTCGAAGGCGCTGCGCGTCGTCCTCGATCACGCGATGATGGACGCCGAGGAAGACGACATTTTCATGTCGATCCGCTGCCGGCGCTGCGGCTAGCGCGACCGGGATCCGCCGGCTCGTCGAGGCTGGGCAAGCGCAGCAGGATGCCGAGGAACAGCCAATAATAGAAATTGGTCGGGTCGAGGTCCATCTGCCAGCCCTTGAGGCTGTTGAGGGCCATCACGATCAGATAGGCGACCATCGCGGCGGCGGCGCGGTGCGCCGCCGGATCGCGGATTTGCTCGTAGGCGCGATAGCCGTAATAGATCGCTGCGGCGACAATGGCGACGAGCAGGACGAGACCGGGCGCACCGAGCTCGACAAAGGCGCGGGCGTACCAGTTCTCGATCTGAACGGGGGTATAATTGATCAACGCATAACGCGAGGCGCCGGCGTTCATGCCGGTGCCGATGCCGAACCAGCCGCCGCGCGCAAAGGCGGCGACCATCCCGCCCCAGGCGGTCTCGGCGCCGTAGGCGGCGACAAGCCCCGAAACCTGACGGAGCAAGGCGAGCGGGTCGATCCGCGATACGAACAGGGCGACGGCCATCAGCGCCGCCACCATCAGCCCCCATTTGATCGCTCCGCCGATGCGGCGGCTGACGGCGAGGATCAGGAGCAGCAACAGCGGCACGAATACGAATGCGCCGCGTGCGCCCATGAGGAAGGTCGCGATGATGACCACGCCTAGCGCGACGCCGGCGAAACGGCGCCAGCGCCGGTCGGTATCGAGGCGCAGCAGCATATAGATGGGGGCGATGGCGAACAGGGCGAAGCCGAAATACTGGCTCGGGAACTGGAAGGTCGAGGGAATGCGATAGAGGAACGCGCCGAGCCAGAACCAGGCGAAATCCTGCGTCGCCTCGGCGGCCGGAATTCCGTAAACGAAAGTCATCGTCCGGTAGTAGCCGAAGAGTGTCGACGACGCCCACATGGCGATGCCGAACAGGCAGGGGAAAATCGCGACGACCGCGAACAGACGCAGGAAATCGATCAGCTCGGCGCGCGACCGGGCGTAGGCGTAGCCGATCGCCGTTAACGGCAGATAAAACAGCCAGACCTTGGCGCCGATCAGGGCGACAAGCGGGTGATAGATGTTGGGGTTCGCCATCTGCGCGACAATCAGCGCGGAAAAGGCGGCGACGAGCCATAGAAGCGGTTGCGGCAGCCTGTCGACCCAGTCCTGCGGCTCGTTGAGGAGGAAGGCGAAATAAAGCGGCAGGACGATCAGCAGGTCGCGGTAGAGAAGCGGCGCGGGCGAGGGGTGAAACGCATAGATCACCGGGCCCAT
>JACQAF010000059.1 GCA_016195145.1 Rhodospirillales bacterium | reverse complement strand
GCCCTGGCGAGCTCACCATCGCCGATCCGGCGGCTTCCGAGGAATCCGAGCAGAACATCCAGGTGCGCAGCGGCGACACGCTGCTCGACCTCCTGGTCAACGCCGGCGTCTCGCGCGCCGAGGCGCATGAAGCGGTGGGCGCGCTGCGCAACGTTTTCGACCCGCGCGAGCTGAGGCCGGGGCAGGAAATCACGCTCACCTTCGGTCCGCTGCCCAGCAGCCCGGAGCAGAGCGCCCTGATCGGCGCCAACCTGGCCGCCCGCGCCGATCGCGACATCAATTTGAGCCGCGACGGCGACGGCCGGTTCACCGCCCTGCGCCGTGATAAGGCGCTAACCCGCGAGCTGGTCCGCGCCGGCGGTACGGTGCGCTCGAGCCTGTTCGAGGCTGGCAGCAACGCCGGCGTGCCGGGCACGGTGATGGTCGAGCTCATCCGCGCCTTCAGTTACGACGTCGACTTCCAGCGCGACATCCAGCCCGACGACGCCTTCGAGCTAGTCTTCGAACGCTTCAGCGACGAGCAAGGGCGCCCGGTCAAGGACGGCGACGTGTTGTATGGCGCGCTAACCCTCGGCGGCAAAACCAAGCAGATTTACCGCTATGCGCTATCCGACGGATTCGTCGATTTCTACAACGAGCGCGGCGAGAGCGTGCGCAAGGCGCTGCTACGCACGCCCATCGACGGCGCGCGGCTGACCTCGCGCTTCGGCAATCGCATGCATCCGATCCTCGGCTACAGCGCGATGCACAAGGGCGCCGATTTCGGCGCGGTGACCGGCACGCCGATCCAGGCCGCCGGCGACGGCACGGTCGAACAGGCCGCCTGGAACGGCGCGTACGGGTATTACGTGCGCCTCCGCCACAATGCCGAATACGCGACCGCCTATGCCCATCTCAGCCGTTTCGCCGCCAATCTGCGTCCGGGCCAGAAAATCCGCCAGGGCCAGGTCATCGGCTATGTCGGCGCAACCGGACGGGTGACCGGTCCCCACCTTCATTACGAGGTGTTACGCCGGGGCACGCAGATCAACCCGATGAGCGTTCAACTGCCGACCGGGCGCAAGCTCGACGGCGTGCAACTCGCCAAATTCCAGGCCGCGCGCGCCGAAATCGACATCCGGATCAGCAGCCTGCCGGTGCGTGCGCGCCTCGCCCGCGCCGAATAGTTTTTACGCCGCGCCGTTTTCAGCCAATCGCCGCCGCTCAGGCGGATTTGCGCGCCGTCTTTGTCGCCTTCGCCGCGGTACGTTCCGGGGCCGCGACCGTAAGGTTGAGCGCCTTGCCGGCGACGCCGACCGCAACCCGGTCGCCCTCTTTTACCTCGCTCTTGAGAATCATGCTGGCGAGCGCGTTTTGCAGCTCGCGCTGGATGACGCGCTTCAGCGGCCGAGCCCCGTAGACGGGGTCGTAGCCCGCCTCGGCAAGCCAGGCCCGCGCCGCCTCGTCGAGATCGAGCTCGATCTTCCGTTCGGCGAGTATGCGGCGCAACCGGCCGAGCTGAATATCGACCACGCCAGCCATATCGGACCGCGACAGGCGATGGAATAGCAGCATCTCGTCGAGGCGGTTGAGGAATTCGGGCCGGAACGCGCCACGGACGATATCCATCACCCGGTCGCGCACGACGCCGCTATCCCCGTCTTCCGCCTGCCCAGCCAGAATTTCGCTGCCGAGATTCGAGGTCAGCACGATCAGCGTGTTGCGGAAATCGACCGTACGCCCCTGCCCATCGGTCAACCGGCCGTCGTCGAGCACCTGGAGCAGCACGTTGAAGACATCGGGATGCGCCTTCTCCACCTCGTCGAACAGGATCACCTGATAGGGCCGGCGGCGAACCGCCTCGGTCAGGCTGCCGCCTTCCTCGTAGCCGACATACCCCGGCGGCGCGCCGATCAGCCGCGACACCGCATGCTTCTCCATATACTCCGACATGTCGATGCGGATGAGCGCCGCCTCGTCGTTGAACAGGAATTCGGCCAGCGCTTTCGACAGCTCCGTCTTGCCGACGCCGGTCGGGCCGAGAAAGAGGAAAGATCCGATCGGCCGGTTGGGGTCCTGCAAACCGGCGCGGGCCCGGCGCACGGCCTCGGACACGGCGGCGACCGCCTCGTCCTGGCCGACGACGCGCGCCTTCAGCGCCGTCTCCATGTGCAACAGCTTCTCGCGCTCGCCGGCCAGCATCTTGTCGACCGGCACGCCGGTCCAGCGCGACACGACCCCGGCAATATCCTGGTCGGTCACTTCCTCGTTCAGCATCTGGTGCTGGGCGGCGGATTGCGTCGTCTGGAGCTTGCGCTCAAGGTCCGGGAGGATGCCATATTTGAGCTCGCCCGCACGAGCGAGATCGCCGTTGCGCTGGGCGATCTCAAGCTCGCCGCGCGCCGAATCGATCTGTTCCTTGAGCTTCTGGGCGACGGAAAGCCCCTCTTTTTCGGATTTCCACTGCCGGGTCAATTCCTGCGAGCGCGCCTCAAGATCGACGAGTTCGCTGTCGATCGTCTCCAGGCGCTCGCGCGAGGCGGCGTCGGATTCGCGCTTCAGCGCCTCGCGCTCGATCTTCATCTGCATGATCCGGCGATCGAGTTCGTCGATCTTCTCGGGTTTTGAATCGACCGCCATGCGCAGCCGGCTCGCCGCCTCGTCGATCAGGTCGATCGCCTTGTCGGGCAGGTGGCGGTCCTGGATGTAGCGGTCGGCGAGGACGGTGGCTGCGCGAAGCGCCTCG
>JACQAF010000072.1 GCA_016195145.1 Rhodospirillales bacterium | reverse complement strand
GCGGATGTCGACGTCGTCGTCGACCACGGTGACCATCTTCAGCGGCGGGAAGGCGGCGAAGGCGGCGAGGATCGCCTGCTTCGACCAGCCGGCGCGCTTCTGCGCCATCGCCAGCACGGCGTGATAGAAACCGCAGCCGCCATGGGTGAAATAAACGTCCTTGATCCCCGGCACCTGGCGGCTGACCAGGGCCAGCACGTTTGCCTCGCCGAGGAGGCCGACCGAATTCCATACCTCCTTGCCCGACAGGATGGTCTGGAAAACCGGGTTCTTGCGGCGGTGAATCTTCTTCACATGCACCACCGGCCGTTTTTCGCGCTTGGCGTAATAGCCGGTCACCTCGGCGAACGGGCCTTCCTCGCCCATCTCGCCCGGCTTCATCTCGCATTCGAGCGCGTACATCGCATGCGCCACCATCTCGACGTCGGAGGTGTCGCCGCGCACGAGCTCGAGCGGCGCGCCGTGAAATTCCGAGGCGATGCCGAGTTCGTCGGTGTCGGCGAGCGCGGCCTCGGCCGGCGTCGCCGCGGCGAAATGCAGGCCCGGTCCGACCCCGACATTGATCGTGAAGGACAATGCCTTGCCCTTGGCCGCCGCCTTGTTGAGATAAAGTTCGAGATGCCGGCCGGCGTCGATATTCACGTGCAGGGTCTTTTCGTCCCACACCATGAAGCGCTGGATCGAGGCGTTGCGCACGCCGGTATCGGGGTCGCGGGCGATGACCACGCCGGCGTCGAAATAGGGCCCGCCGTCCTTCATCGCGTGGATGGGAATGGGCAGCTTGCGCAGATCGACCTTCGCCTCGGTCACCTCGCGCACCGGACCGGTCCTGACCACCACCGGATCGACCGGTCGGCGCTGCCAGTCGCCGATGCATTGCGAAACATATTGCGGCAGCGATCGTTCCGGCTTGCCGAGAAGATCGGCGAGCAGGTCGCGCGACCAGTAGAGCCCGGTGAACACCGGTTGGGCATGGCCCTTCACCTTTTCGAACAGCACGGCGCGCGGCCCGCCCTCGAGCTCGGCGGCGATGCCGGCGAGATCGTGCGTGAGATCGACCTCCGTTCGCACGCGCGCAAGGCGGCCCATCGCCTCGAGATCCTCGATGATCAGCGCCAGATCGTGGATTCGGGTGGGGGGCATTGGGTCAGGTGCTCCGCTTCTTGTTTCCGCGCGCCGGCTTGCCGCCGGCGGCTTCGCCCCAGCGCCGCACCAGCCTGGTTTCGATGCCGAACAGATCGAGGCAGCGGCCGACCGTGTGATCGACGATGTCGTCGACGCTGGCCGGCAGGCTGTAGAAGGCGGGGACGGGCGGGGCGATGATCGCGCCGGCCTCGGCCGCCGCGGTCATGGCGCGCAGATGGCCGACATGGAGCGGCGCCTCGCGCACCATGAGGACGAGTCGCCGACGTTCCTTCAGCACGACATCGGCGGCGCGGGTCAGCAGGTTCGACGTCGCGCCATAGGCGATTTCGGACAAGGAGCGGATCGAGCACGGCGCCACGATCATCCCCATGGTCCTGAACGAGCCCGAGGAGATCGCCGCACCGACATCCTGGATCGGATGGACGACATCGGCGAGCTTGCGCACGTCCTTCACCGTGAGCTTGGTTTCGTAGGCGAGGGTCATCTCGGCTGAGCGGGTGATGACCAGATGGGTCTCGATGCAGCTGTCGCGCAGCGCCTGGAGCACGCGCACGCCATAGATGACGCCCGAGGCGCCGCTGATCCCGACAATAAGCCGCTTGGCTGTCGCCATCCCCCGCTTCCCCTGTTCTTGAGTCCCTGACGGATTAGAGCATCCGGCCCCTTATCGGGGCAATCTCTGCCTGTTTTCTGCGTGGAACCCTAGTGCCGCGCTTCTTTAGCGGCACGAATCCTCGATTTTGCTCAAAAAATGCGGGATTTATTCGTTAATATTTCCAACCGGTTATACGCCTATCGGCAAAATCAAAGGGAATCTAAGGCCTTAGCCCCCAATTTATTAACCTTTTTTTTACGCCCTAGGAGGAGTGTTAATAGCGGAGACAACCTGCACATGAGTTCGGACGATGAAAATGCCCGCCGACTTGCTGAGCGCCGCCCACACCCGAGAGTCGCCGTGAACTATCGCGGGCGCCTCAGCAGCGGTGTGATCGAATCGCCTTGTACGGTCGTCAACGTGTCGGCCGGCGGGGCGCAGGTGAATATTGCCCGCAAGCTGGAGACCCTGAGCGTCGCCACGTTGGCGATCGAGGGCGTGGGCGCCTTCCACGCCCGGGTCGTGTGGCAGCAGGGCGATCGCACCGGCCTGCAGTTCCTCGACGACGTTCGTCGGGTCAGCGAGCGGCTGTTCGGGATCAAGGAACCGGTTGCCTGAGGCCGGCCGCGCGGGCGCATCAATCGGCGCGCCGCAACGATAGATCGAAATATTCCTTTCCTGCTCCGAGCCCTGTACCCGCCAGCATGCCGCTCGGCATGCGCTTGAACCAGAATTTCATCAGCTTGCGGGCATGGGAACGGCTCTCGCTCCACTCGTAAACGCCGTCGAGTTCGATTTCATCGTCGGTGAGTCGGATCACCTGGCCACTGCCGCGCGCCGGCGGTTTTTCTCCCCATTTCGGATTGGTGCTCTTGAACGCGCTGCGCGTATAGGTCCAGACGATCTTGTCGCCGGCGCGGCGAAACTCGAATTGCTGGGGCGAATAAGGCGACAGCCAGACGCCGATGAGCCAGTCGCCTGGATTTTCCCGCCCCCACGCCGCCAGCGGCAGGAGCGGAAGCCCGGCCGCCAGCGCCAGCAACGTCCGGCGCGTCATACCGGGAGAAGGCCGTCGAAATGTCGCCATGGCGGGCTCCGTTTTCGTTCGCAACGAAAAAGTCTACCGGATGCCGGGTAAGCGCCCGGTTAATCACGGGCCCGTGGGCCGACGAATTCGTGCTGCCGGTAGCCTTGGAGATATAGCAACCCTGTCAGATCCCCGTGGTCAATGCGCACCGTCACAGCGGCCGAGACGTTCGGCTTGGCGCGAAAGGCGACGCCGAGACCGGCGGCGCGCAACATGGCGATATCGTTGGCCCCGTCGCCGACCGCGAGCGCCGCATCGGGGCCAATGCCGCGGGCGGCGGCGATCCGCCGCAGCGCATTCACCTTGCCGTCGCGGGTCAGAACCGGTTCGCGCACCTCGCCGGTCAGCGCGCCGGCCGCGATTTCGAGATCGTTGCCCTGGTCTTCGTCGAAGTCGAGGCGCGTGCGTACGAGGCCGGTGTAAAACAGAAAGCCGCCGGAGACGATCATGGTATAGGCGCCATGCGCCTTCATCGTGGCGACCAGCGCCTCTGCGCCGGGCATCAGGCGGATGCCGTGCGCGGCTTCCTCCATGCGCTCGATCGGCAGGCCGGCGAGCAGGGCGACGCGTTCGCGCAGCGCGTCGCGGAAATCGAGTTCGTCGTTCATCGCCCGGCGAGTGATCTCGGCCACCTCGTCGCGGATGCCGGCCATGGCGGCGAGATCGTCGAGCATCTCGTTCTCGATGATCGTCGATTCCATGTCGGCGACCAGCAACCCCTTGCGCCGGCCGGCGGCGGGGACGACGTTGGCGTCGATGGCCGCGCCGGCGAGCGCGGCGCGTGCGGCGGCCGCGGCGCGGGCGGGATCGCCGGCGAACGGCACATCGCAGGCGACGCCGTCGGCCAACCAGTCAGCCGCGCCGATTTGCGCGCCGGCGCGGGTCAATGCCTCGCAAGCGCGGGTAAGAATGCTATGTTCCAGCCGGACGCCGGCCGGATCGGCAATTAGGGATAGAACGTGGTTCATATGGGCGGGCGGATAATGGGTAGGGCGATTGGGATTGGCAAGGAGAAGTCGGGATCGCCAGTGCTCGCCATCGCCGGGCCGACGGCAAGCGGCAAGTCGGCCGCGGCATTGGCCGTCGCCGAGGCGTTCGGCGGTACGATAATCAACGCCGATTCGATGCAGCTATACCGCGAGTTGTCCGTGCTAACCGCGCGGCCGGCGGCCGGCGACATGACGCGTATGCCGCACCGATTGTACGGCGTGCTGCCGGCGGCCGAGCGCGGCACCGTCGGGCGGTGGCTTCAGATGGCGCGGGCCGAAATCGCGGCGACCCAGGCCGCCGGCCGGTTGCCGATTCTGGTCGGCGGTACCGGGCTCTATTTCATGGCATTGGCCGAGGGGCTGGCCAACGTGCCGCCGGTGCCGGCGGAGATTCGCGCGCGCGCGCGCGCGCGCCATGCCGAGCTGGGGGGTGGCGCCTTTCATGCCGAGCTGGCGGCGCTCGATCCGACGATGGCCGCGCGTCTCGCGCCGGGCGACACGCAGCGCGTGCTGCGCGCTTATGAGGTCATGCGCGCCACCGGCCGGTCGCTGGCCGCATATCAGCAGGAAACCGGCGGCGGTTTGCACATCGAAGCGATCCTGATCATGCCGCCACGCGACGTTCTTTATCCGGCGATCGATGAACGCGCCCGGCGGATGATGGCTGGCGGCGCGGTCGAGGAAGTGACAGCGCTGTTGGCGCTCGATCTGCCGAGCGAAGCGCCGGCGATGAAGGCGGTCGGGGTGCGCGAGATCGCCCGTTATCTTGACGGCGGTCTCGGACGGGACGAAGCGGTGGCGTTGCTGCAACGCGCCACGCGCAATTATGCTAAACGTCAGGTGACGTGGTTCCGTCATCAGATGCGCGGCGCACATATCTCGAATGCGCAATTTTCAGAAAGTCTACTGGACGAAATGTTTTCATTTATTAGGAAAGTTATTGACCGGGCCGAATCGAGCGTCTAGGGTACGCGCCCTTAATCGGTCGCGACGCGTCAAACCCGCGGCTATCCGCGGGATTTTACTGAGGATCGAGTTATGTCGAACAAGCCTTCTGCTGCAGCGCAAACGCCCCCTGCCGATAGCGGGTTGTCCGGGTCGGAAATCGTCCTCAAGGCGCTGGTCGACCAGGGCGTCGAGGTAATTTTCGGCTATCCGGGCGGCGCCGTATTGCCGATTTACGATGCGCTGTTTCAGCAGAATGCCCTGCGCCATATTCTTGTCCGCCAGGAAGGCGGCGCCGTTCACGCGGCCGAGGGTTATGCGCGATCGACCGGGAAGGTAGGCGTGGTGCTGGTGACCTCGGGGCCGGGCGCTACCAACGCCGTGACCGGGCTGACCGATGCGCTGATGGATTCGATCCCGATCGTCTGCCTGACCGGTCAGGTGCCGACGCATCTGATCGGCAACGACGCCTTCCAGGAAGCCGACACCACCGGCATCACCCGGCCGTGCACCAAGCACAATTATCTGGTCAAGGACATCAACCAGCTTGCCCGCATCGTGCACGAGGCGTTCTATGTCGCGCGCTCGGGCCGACCGGGACCGGTGGTGGTCGATCTGCCGAAGGATATCCTGATCGCCAAGGGTGGGGCATACGTGCCGCCCGAAACGGTCGCGCATAAAAGTTACAATCCGCGCGTCAAACCCGACCCGGCGCGCATCGCCGAGGCGGTCGACCTGCTGGCCAGGGCGAAACGGCCGCTGTTCTACTGCGGCGGCGGGGTGATCAATTCGGGACCGCGAGCGTCCGAGCTGCTGACCCGGCTCGTGCGCACGACCGGGTTTCCATGCACGCTCACCCTGATGGGGCTCGGCGCCTTTCCGGCGGCCGATCCGCTCTATCTCGGCATGCTTGGTATGCACGGGACGTACGAGGCGAATCTTGCCATGCACGATTGCGACGTGATGGTCGCGGTCGGCTCGCGGTTCGACGACCGGGTCACTGGCAAGCTGGCGGCGTTTTCGCCCGGCTCGAAGAAAATCCATATCGACATCGATCCGTCGTCGATCAACAAGAATGTGCGCGCCGACGTTTCGGTGGTCGGCGACGTGGCGCATGCTCTCGACGAGATGCTCGCGCTGTGGAAGAAGAAGGACCGTAAAGCCGACGGCAAGGCGCTCGCCCAATGGTGGAAGCAGATCGACCAGTGGCGGGCGCGCGACTGCCTGCGCTATCAAAAGACCGACAAAATCATCAAGCCGCAATACGCCATCCAGCGGCTTTACGAGCTGACCAAGGATCGTGACGCCTACATCACCACCGAGGTGGGCCAACACCAGATGTGGGCGGCCCAGTTCTACCGCTTCGAGAAGCCCAATCACTGGATGACCTCGGGCGGCCTCGGCACCATGGGCTATGGTCTGCCGGCGGCGATGGGGGTGCAGATCGCGCATCCCGACGCCCTGGTCGTCGATATCGCCGGCGAGGCGTCGATCCTGATGAACATCCAGGAGCTGTCGACCATCCGCCAGTACCGGCTGCCGGTGAAGGCGTTTATTCTCAACAACCGCTACATGGGCATGGTCCGTCAGTGGCAGGAGCTGCTGCATGGCGGGCGCTATTCGGAAAGCTACATGGATTCGCTGCCCGATTTCGTGAAGCTGGCCGAGGCGTTCGATTGTGTCGGCCTGCGCGCGGCCAAGGTTTCCGAGGTCGACGACGTGATCAAGGAGATGATCAAGGTCGACCGGCCGGTCGTCGCCGACATCGTCGTCGACCAGAACGAGAATTGTTTCCCGATGATCCCCTCCGGCGCGGCGCATAACGAGATGCTGCTCGGCCCCGCCGACAAGCAGGCGAAGCCGACGTCGGAAGAGGGGATGGTCCTGGTCTGATTTGGCGAGACGCCGCCGATTGCCGCCCTGCCGCCGGGGCAGGGTCGACGGCATTGTGCGTAGGAACCTGACGTGAGCAATATCGAACGACATACGATCGCCGTGGTGGTGAACAACGAGCCCGGCGTTCTCGCCCGGGTGATCGGCCTGTTTTCGGGCCGCGGCTACAACATCGAAAGCCTGACCGTGGCCGAGACCGACGCGCGCCAGGGCCTGTCGCGGATCACCGTCGTCACCTCGGGTACGCCGATGGTGATCGAGCAGATCAAGGCGCAACTCGACCGTCTGGTGCCGGTGCACAAGGTCGGCGACCTGACGCTGGGCGGGCCGTATGTCGAGCGCGAGCTGGCGTTGATCAAGGTGGCGAGCAGCGGCGAGAAGCGGGTCGAAAGTCTGCGCATTGCCGACATCTTCCGCGCCCGCGCCATCGATTCGACCACCGGCTCGTTCGTTTTCGAGATGACCGGATCGACCGAGAAGATCGACGCCTTCATCAAGCTGATGGAACCGCTCGGCCTCGTC
>JACQAF010000068.1 GCA_016195145.1 Rhodospirillales bacterium | reverse complement strand
GTCTCTTACTCGCTGGCGATGAAGGTAATCGACAGGTCGGTCGCCGCGTTCGCCGGCTGGCGCACCTCGGTCTTGAAAGCGACGCTTTCGCCCGGCGCCAGACGCGGGTTGGGCACGGTGAATGTCCAGTTTTGCAGTTCGCGATTCTTGTCGTCGCGCAGCGCGCCGCGCAGCGTCGGCACGACCCGCGGCAGGTCGGAAATATTGGCGATCTTACCTTCGATGGTCAGCACCGGCATCCCGTCCTCGACCGCACGCGAGGATTTGAGCTCAAGCAGCTTGAGACCGTCGCCGGGGCCGGGCGCCTCGAAACCGAGCGCCGCATAGACCGGGCGCGACCATGAATACTCCGCCATGATCGCGTCGCGGGCGACGAGCGCGCCGGCCAGAACGCCGACGAGGCGCGTCCGGATCGGCATTTCGCTGCGTGGCACCGGCTCGGCGACGATTTCGGCCTCGACCGGCGCGGCCGCGAACCATTCGTTCCGGCAGCGGCCGCAGCGCACCTGCCGCCCCCCGGGACCGAGGGCGGCCGGATCAACGGCGAAGCGGGCGGCGCATTTGGGGCAGGAAAGAATCATTTATGGAAGATTATCGTCTGTGATCGGGCGGTTGGGCACGGTCTTATAGGCATTTCCGGGCGAGCCTGACAAGCAAGCAAGCTTTAACGCCTTCCCCCGGCTTGCCGGTCGGGCGGCGCGCATGCCATGCTGCCCCTGCGGCGTACGCGCCTCCGCCATCTTCGATCGAGGGAAACGCACGGGTGGTCCGTTTCGAGAATGTCGGCTTGCGTTATGGCCTGGGGCCGGAGGTGTTGCGCGACATCTCGTTCGAACTTGCCGCCGGCTCGTTCCATTTTCTGACTGGCTTGTCGGGGGCGGGAAAGTCCTCGCTCCTGTCGCTGCTTTATCTTTCGCGCCGGCCGAGTCGTGGCCTGATCACCCTGCTCGACCGCGATCTGGCGACCATACGGCGCACCGAACTGCCGGCCCTGCGCCGGCGCATCGGCGTCGTCTTCCAGGATTTCCGGCTGCTCGACCATCTCTCGGCGCTCGACAACGTCGCCTTGCCGCTGCGCGTCGCCGGCGCGCGCGAGGACCAGGTAAGAGCCCATGTGATCGAGCTTTTGACCTGGGTCGGGCTCGGCGACCATCTGCACGCCAAACCCGCCACCCTCTCGGGCGGACAAAAACAGCGCGTGGCCATTGCGCGCGCCGTGATCACCCGCCCGCGCCTCCTGCTCGCCGACGAGCCGACCGGCAACGTCGACGACAAGATCGCCGTGCGGCTGCTGCATCTTTTCGAGGAACTGAACCGCATGGGAACGACGGTGATCATCGCCACCCATAACACCGGCCTGGTCGCCCGCTCGCATCATCCCGAATTGCGCCTCGAAGGCGGCGATCTGACCCGCCACGCCCGCCGGGGGGCCGCCTAACATGCGTCAACGCCTCGCCGGACTGGCGCGCCGCGACCTGGCGCTGGCCCGCAGCGACCGCCGCAGCTATGTGCCCGGAATCGTCGCCGTGCTGGTTTTCCTCGCAACGCTGGCGTTGGTGCTGGCGCTGACGCTGGCCGGCGCCGCCGGCCGCTTCCAGGCCGGCCTTTCCGGCACGCTGACCGTCGAAATTCCGGTACCCGCCGGCGGTCAGGCGGGCGAGGCGCGCCTCGCCCGCGCGCTCGAAGTCTTGCGCCAGACGCCGGGGATCGCCGCCGCCGATCCCCTGAGCCGCGAGCACATTGCCGGCCTTCTCGAACCCTGGCTCGGCAAGTTCGCCGGTCTCGAAGACCTGCCCTTGCCGCAACTGATCGACGTGCGCCTTGCCCCCGGCGCAACGGTCGATCTCGCGGCGCTCGGTGCACGGCTCGAAACCGCGGCCCCGGGGACCAATGTCGACGATCACCGGCGCTGGCTGGTCAGCCTGCAACGATTGGCGCGGCTGGCCGTCGGGCTCGCCGTGCTGATCGTCGTGCTGGTCGCCGCCGCCGCCGCCGCCGCGGTCGCCTTCGCCACCCGGGCCGGCCTGTCCGTCCATCACGACGCGGTCGATCTTCTTCATCTGATCGGGGCCGAGGACCGCTACATCGCCCGCCAGTTCGCTCATGAGGCGCTCATCCTCGCTTTCAAGGGCGGCCTGGCCGGCCTTGTCGCCGCCGTCGCCATTCTCGCCGCCATCGCTTTTGCCGCGACGCGTCTCGACGCCGTTCCCCTGCCGGCTTTCGGGTTGACCGGCGGCGATATCGCGCTCGTCGCCGCGCTGCCGCTGGCGGCGGCGGCGATTGCCACCGTCACCGCCTGGCGAACGACGATGCGGGCGCTGGCGCGAATGGTCTGAGGGGGCGGAACGTGAAGCTGGTGATGATCGACCGCGACGGGGTCCTCAACCAGGAAGTCCCCAATTACGTCAAATCGCCGGACGAGATGATCATGATTCCCGGCTCGGCCGCGGCGGTGGCGCGGCTCAATCGGGCCGGAATGCGGGTTGCTGTGTGCAGCAACCAGGCGGCAATCGGCCGCGGCATCATCGACATGGCGATGCTGGAGCGCATTCACGCGCGGCTGGCCGACGAGCTGGCGCGCGAAGGGGCCCGGCTCGACGCCATCTTCATCTGTCCCGATCCGCCCTGGGCGCCGACGCGCCGGCGTAAGCCCGCGCCCGGCATGCTCGAAGCAGCCTTGCAACGCTTCGGCGCCGCAGCGGCGCAAACGCCGATGATCGGCGACAACCTGCGCGACCTCGAGGCGGCGGCCGCCCTCGGCTGCCCCCGCCACCTCGTGCGCACCGGCCACGGCGTCAAGGTCCAGGCCGCCGGTCTGCCGGCGGCGGTGTTGCCGGTTGCCGTCCATGACGACCTCCAGGCGGCGATC
>JACQAF010000067.1 GCA_016195145.1 Rhodospirillales bacterium | reverse complement strand
TGATGCCGTCCTCGACCACGAAGCGTTCGAGCCATTTGGCGAGATCGTCGCCGGTCAGCGGATAGCGGGTCTTGCCCTCGACCAGTTCGGGCAGGCCGGCATTGGGCTGGACCGAGATCAGGCCCGGCCAGTTTTCGGCCAGCCATTTCACATGCTCGGCCATTTCCTGCGGCCCGGTGGCGCAGTTGAGGCCGATCACCGGCACGTCGAGGGCGTGGATCACCGTCGCCGCGGCGGCGATGTCGGCCCCGACCAGCAGCGTGCCGGTGGTCTCGATCGTCACCTGGACCATGATCGGCACGTCCTTGCCGGTCTCGGCCCGGGCGCGCTTCGCCCCGTTGATCGCCGCCTTGATCTGCAACGGGTCCTGGCAGGTTTCGATCAGGAAGGCGTCGACGCCGCCCTCGGCGAGGCCGCGGCACTGAATCGTCAGGGCGTCTTCGAGCGGCTGATAGGCGATATGGCCGAGGCTCGGCAGCTTGGTGCCGGGGCCGATCGAGCCGAGGACGAAGCGGGTGCGCCCGTCATGGGCGAATTCGGCGATCGCCTCGCGGGCGAGCTCGGCCGACCGTTTGTTGAGATCGTAGGCCATGTCCTGCAGCCCGAATTCGCCGAGCGTCACCGGCGAGCCGCCGAAGGTGTTGGTCTGCACCATGTCCGACCCGGCGGCGAGATAGCCCATATGGATGTCGCGCACGATATCCGGGCGCGCCTTGGTCAGAATCTCGGTGCAGTTCTCGTGGCCGAGGTAATCGCGCTCGATATCGAGGGTCAGGGCCTGAACGCGGCTGCCCATGGCGCCGTCGCAGAGGAGAACGCGATCGGGAAGAACGTCGAGAAAATGAGCCATGGGCGGTTAGGGTCCGGATTCCGATGGTGAGGGATAGGAGGTCAGCGGCCGGCGACGGCGCTGGCCGGTTCAGCGACCGGACGCGGCCGCACGCCGAGGATGTGGCAGATGGCATAGGCGAGATCGGCGCGGTTGAGAGTGTAGAAATGGAATTCGTCGACGCCGTGGTCCTGCAGCCGGCGGCACTGCTCGGCGGCGACCGTGGCCGCGACCAGGCGGCGCGTGTCGGGATCGCCGTCGAGACCCTCGAACAGCCGGGCGAGCCAGGGCGGCACGCCGGCGCCGCAGGCGGCGCTGAACTTCACCACCTGGGCGAAATTGGTCACCGGCAGGATGCCGGGGGTAAGCGGCGCGGTGATGCCGGCGGCGCGCACCCGGTCGCGGAAGCGCAGGAACAGATCGACATCGAAGAAATACTGCGTGATGGCGCGGGTCGCCCCGGCGTCGAGCTTGCGCTTGAGATTGTCGAGATCGGCGGCGGCGCTCAGCGCCTCGGGGTGCGTTTCGGCATAGGCGGCGACGCTGATCTCGAAATCGGCGATGCGCTTCAGCCCGGCGACGAGATCGGCCGCATAGGCGTAGCCGCCCGGATGCGGCGCGTATTTCGCCTGCCCGGCCGGCGGATCGTCGCGCAAGGCGACGATATGGCGGATGCCCGAGCGCCAATAGTCGCGCGCCACGGCGTCGACCTCGTCGCGCGTGGCGCCGACGCAAGTCAGATGCGCCACCGCATCGAGCGGCGTTTCGGCGGCGATACGGCGCACGATGGCGTGGGTGCGCTCGCGCGTCGTGCCGCCAGCGCCGTAGGTTACCGACACGAAGCGCGGGCCCATCGGTTCGAGACGCTTCACCGCCTGCCAGAGCTGGCGGTCCATTTCCTCGGTCTTGGGCGGAAAAAATTCGAACGAAATCTTCAGGCCGGCGCCGTTCTGCGCTCCGCCCATCAACGATCCGGCGAAGCCGGGGCCCGTGGTCTGGCCTTTACTCATGTCGCTCCCCTCTTCCGATCAGGCAGCCGGGCGCGAAGCCGGCCACAGATTGACGGTCAGCTTGCCGCCCGGCAAGTGCACAACCGGTTCGGGCGCCAGCCCCGCGGCCTGGGTCCACGCCGTCACCTCGCCGTCGGCGAAACCGAGCCGCCGGTGGGCGTGCGTGCTGTGCAGCTCGTCGAGATTATGGCGCGCGAAATCGGCGACGACCATACGCCCGCCGGGCCGTAGCACCCGCGCCGCTTCGGCGATTGCCGAGGCGGGATCGTCGGCGAAATGCAGCACCTGATGGATGGTAACCGCATCGAACGTCGCCGTCAGCCATGGCAGACGATACATGTCGCCGTGCCGGACATAACAATGGCGCAAGCCGGCCCGGGCGAGATTGTCCCGCGCCACGCTCAGCATCTCGCGCGACAGGTCGATGCCGACGCCATGCACGCCGCGACTGCCGAAGAGTTCGAGGATGCGGCCGCTGCCGGTGCCGATATCGAGCATCTCCTCGATGCGGTCAGGCGGCAATAGGCCGATCAGCGCCTGTTCAACCTCGCTCTCGTCGATATAAAGCGAGCGGATTTCGTTCCAGCGCGCCGCGTTCTCGCGGAAATAGGCGGCGGCGATGTCCGCCCGCGCACGGCGCACGGCCGCCAGCCCTTCGAGATCGCGTTTCAGCGTCGCGTCGTCGGCCGGCAGCATCTCGACCAGCCGGCGGGCGAGCCGCGCCGCGTTG
>JACQAF010000066.1 GCA_016195145.1 Rhodospirillales bacterium | reverse complement strand
GTCGAGATCGTGCCACCCCCGCACCGCCTTGCCGAGCACCAGCGCGCCGTTGACGCCCTGGTCGGCGATCAGGCTCGCAACGCCCACCGCCAGCCAATCGGTGTAGCGCGAGTCGACGATCTCGACCGCCGGATGCAGCGCCGCCACGGCGGTCTTGACCTCGGCCCTTCCATAGGCGCGCTTGCGCGGCGGCAGGTCGCGGCCGAGGCGGAAGGCGAATTCTCCCTCGAGGCCACGCACGCGATACCCGGCCGAGGGCAGCGTCACGCCGCTGTCGAAAATGCGCGAAGCGAAAATCCGACCGGCGAACGGGCCGCGCGCCTTGAGCAACCGGCGCGCCACAGCACTCGTGCAGCCGATCTTCCATCCGCCGACCGGAAAGTCTAATTCCGCGGTCAGCAAATCCTGGACCCGGTAGGCTTCGGCCGCCGTGCGCGGCCGGCACGGTTCCGGCAGCTCACGCAGGGTCATGCCCATCTGCCATGCTTCGGCAAGCAATGAGGCGGCTTGCCGTGCGGCTTCGTTCTTCATCGGCTTATTTCTCCATTGTCAGTCTGACTTCGCCCAGTGGTCCGAAATCGGCGACCGCCGCGCTGCCGCCGACGATCGGCAACATGCCGGTGCACGATCCGGTGGTGATGATTTGCCCAGCCTTCAGTCCCTCGCCCGCCGATGGCTGGGCGTTGGCGAGGGCGACCACGGCGGCGAACGGATCGCCGGCAATCGCGGCGCCGGCGCCGCGCGCGACCTCGCGTCCGTCGATATGCAGCACGACTGCCTGGCGCGGCAGGTCGAGCGCGCGCCACGCCGGATAGGCGGGCCCGCAGATGAATGCGCCGTTGGCCATGCAGTCGGCGAGATAGGACGGCGCGGCCGGCGCAGGGCCGAGCCGGGCGTCGGCGATCTCGATCGCCGGGTGAAGCGCGCCGACCGCCGCATCCACCTCGGCCCGGTCGTAGGGGGCCGGGCGCGGCGGCAAATCGCAAACAAGCGCAAACGCGAACTCGCACTCGATCATCGGCGCGATAAAACGATAGACATGAAGATGCGCCGGGCTTGCATGAACCAGCGGCGCAAGAAGCGGCGCGGCGAGCGGCCGGTCAACGCCGAGCCTCGCCTGCTGGGCAGGGGCGAGCGCGCCGATCTTCCAGCCGGCGACCCCGCCGGCGCGCTGCGCCAATTCGGCCTGGATATTGTAGCTGTCGCCGAGGCTCGCCGGCCGGCACGATTCCGGCAGCGCGCCGAGCAGCCGCGCCGTACGGCGCGCGGTCTCGATCAGGCCCGCGGCTTCGGCCAGCGCTGTTGGCGTCACGAGGCCGCTTTCGCCTCGCCGGTGACCCGGGCCACGATCTTGTCCGCCGACTTGCCGGTGAGTTCGGCGAGATGGTCGAACGTCCAGGCGAAAGTGCCGGTGCCCATGGTCGCCGAGCGCAGCTCGACGATCAGGTCGTGCATTTCGGCCTGCGGCAGGTTGGCCGACACGCGGTCCCACCCCGGCCAGTCGGGTTTGGCGTCGAAGCCGAGAATCTGGCCGCGCCGGATCGACAGCAGGCGCTGCACCTTGGAGGTGAATTCGGTCGTCACCGAAATCTCGACCTTGCAGATCGGCTCCAGCAGCACCGGATCGCATTTCGGCATGCCTTCGCGCATCGCCATCGCGCCGGCGGTCTTGAACGCCTGGTCGGAACTGTCGACGCTGTGGAACTGCCCGTCGGTCAGCGCCACATGGACGTCGACCACCGGAAAGCCGAGCGGCCCGCGTTTCAGATAATCGCGCACGCCGTCCCCGACCGCCGGGATGAAGTTGCGCGGAATGGCGCCGCCGACGATGCGGTCCTCGTACAAAAATCCGCCACCGCGCTACACCGGGCGGATCTCGACCTTGACGTCGGCGAACTGCCCATGTCCGCCGCTCTGCCGCTTGTGGCGCGCGTGCTGGACGACGCCCTTGCGGATCGATTCCTTGTACGGCACCTGCGGTGTCCGGCCGACCACCGGCACATTGTACTGGTTCTTCAGCCGGTCGAGCGCGACGGCGAGATGAATTTCGCCCTGGCCCCAAAGCAGCAATTCGTTGGTGTCCTGATTGTGGTCGAGCGACAGCGAGGGGTCTTCTTCGCACAGGCGCTGCAGCGCGCCCGACAGCTTGACGTCGTCGGCGCGCTTTTCCGCCGTCACGGAGAGAGCGAAAAGCGGCGCCGGCGGCCGCGGCCATTCGGCGAGGCCCTCGGGCGGCTTTTCCGACGGCGCCAGCGTCGCCCCGGTGGCGATGCCCTCCAGCCGCCCGAGGGCGGCGATCTCGCCCGGGTCGGCCTTGGCGAGTTTGGTTTGCTGTTCGCCGAGCGGCCGGCCGATTCCGGCGAGCCGCGCGCTTTTTACGCCATCGCCGAGCGTGGCGCCGTCGGGGATCGCGCCGCGCCAGACGCGGGCGAGCGACATCTTGCCGGTGTGGGCGGCATAGCGGGTCTTGAATATGCTGGCCAGCGGCTCGCCTTCCGCCCCGATGCCGAGGCGGGCCATGGTCGCGGCCGCCTCCGGCACCTCGTGGCGCAGCGCCTTGAGCAGGCGACGGACGCCGAAATCGCGGTCGGCCGAACCGATCAGCACCGGCACGATGCGATCGGCGGCCATCGTCCGCGTGAGATGGCCATAGAGATCTCCCTTCGACGGCGCCACGTCCTCGAGCACCTGTTCGAGCAGCTTGTCGTCGAAATCAGCCAGCGCCTCGATCAGGCTTTGGCGCGCTTCCTTCTCGCGCGGCGCGACGTCGTCGGGAATCTTGATCAGGTCGGATGGCTGGCCGGGCTTGTAATGATAGGCCCGCTCGCTGACCAGATCGACATAACCGGCGATCTTGTCGCCTTCGCGGATCGGCACCTGGCGCAGCACCAGCGGCCGGGCGGATATCGCCTGAAACGCCGCCAGCACGTCGCGCACGCGCATCATCGCCTGGTCGATCTTGTTGATGAATAGGATATGGGGAATGGCGCTGGTCGCCGCCGCCGAAACCTCGACCGTCATCTGGCGGGCGCGCGCCGCCGCCGAGGCGTCGCCGACCGTATTGCCGTCCTTCACCGATCCCTTGCGCGGGATGGCGCCGGTGACGGCGAGCAGGCTTTCGAACAGCGTTGTCTTGCCGCCCAGATAGGGGCCGACGAGGGCCGCGCAGCGCGGGCCCGATGGAGGTTTCTGAGGCATTGGCTCCTCCCCGACGCGCTTATAACCGGTTTTCGGTCTAGTTTTCCCGGCCTAGCGGGGGATGGCAAGGGGATTCGGATTCGGGCCGTTCGCCCGCTTGCCGCGCCTCGTTCGGGACTTTGCCGATTCCGGTCCCTATTCCGCTCAGACCAGGGCGGCGCAGGCGCGCTGAATGCGCATGCAGGCTTCCTTCAGCGCCTCAGTCGAGGTGGCATAGGAAATGCGGAAATGCGGCGACAGGCCGAACGCCTCGCCTTGCACCACCGCGACGCCTTCGGCTTCGAGAAGATAGGTCACGAAGTCGGTGTCGGTCGCGATCGTCCGGCCCTTCGGCGTCTTCCGCCCGATCACCCCGGCGCAGGACGGATAGACGTAGAACGCGCCTTCCGGCTTCGGGCAATGCAGGCCCTTGGCCTTGTTGAGCATGTCGACGACCAGATCGCGGCGCTGCTTGAACGCCGCGTTGTTGCGCGCGATGAAATCCTGCGGGCCGTTCAGCGCCTCGATCGCCGCTGCCTGGCCGATCGATGACGGGTTCGAGGTGCTCTGCGACTGGATCACCGCCATCGCCTTGATCAGCTCGGCCGGCCCGCCGGCGTAGCCGATGCGCCAGCCGGTCATGCAATAGGCCTTCGACACGCCGTTGACGGTGAGCGTGCGGCCATACAGCTTCGGTTCGACCTGCGCTGGCGTGACGAACTTGAAATCGTCATAGACAAGATGTTCGTACATGTCGTCGGTCATCACCCACACTTGCGGGTGGCGGACCAGCACGTCGGTCAGCTCCTTCATCTCCGCCGCGGTATAGGCGGACCCGGTCGGGTTCGACGGCGAATTGAGGATCAGCCATTTGGTTTTCGGCGTGATCGCCGCTTCGAGATCTTCGGCGCGCAGCTTGAAATTGTTGTTCTGCGGGCACGACACCGAGACCGGCTTGCCCTCGGCGAGCAGCACTATGTCGGGATACGACACCCAGTACGGCGCCGGGATGATCACCTCGTCGCCGGGATCGAGCGTCGCCATCAGCGCATTATAGAGCACCTGCTTGCCGCCGGTGCCGACGGTGATCTGGTTCGGCTTGTAGTCGAGGCCGTTTTCGCGCTTGAACTTGGCGCAGATCGCCTGCTTGAGCGCCGGCGTGCCGTCGACCGCGGTGTATTTGGTCTCGCCCTTTTCCATCGCCCGGATGGCGGCGGCCTTGATGTTGTCGGGCGTGTCGAAATCCGGTTCGCCAGCGCCGAGCCCGATGACGTCGCGCCCTGCCGCCTTGAGCTCGGCAGCCTTGGTGGTGACGGCGATGGTCGGTGAGGGCTTGATACGCGACAGGCGGGCGGCGAGCATGGGCATGGCGATGGGTCCGTAAACGTCGGGGTCAAGGGTCGAAGAATCACAAGCGAACGGGCGTGAACCTAGCCCTAGCCGGCCCGCCGCGCAACCATACGCGCACGGGCCCTGGCCATTGCTGTTTTGCCGACTCGCCCTTGCCGGGCGAATCCTGCTCCGGTTAGTTGGCGGGCTGCGACGGGGATGCCGCGTCCTCGCGAAGCGTGAACATGATCGTGCAGCCGCCCTGCCCGCCGGCACCAAGCATCTCAAGGCGAATACTGTGAATGCTGCCGCTTACAGCCAGCCCCCAGTTGGGATCGATACGTAGCGGCCTCAGATTGCCCTTCTCGTCTATATCGGCCGTAAACCCGACCTTCCAGCCTTCGGCGAGATGGAATTCGCCCTCCGCCCGCTGCCCGGCGACCGAGAGACGGGCTGGAAAACTTGTGCAGGAAAAGCGCGATCCAACCAAGCGCCCGACAACCACGCCCCGCCCCGACCGTACGCGCCATTCCTGCTGGACGACAGCAGGAGCGGGGGTCGGGGCAACAGCAAGTTGCGACGCGGCAACGGGCGGTGGCAAGGGTACGGGTTGCGGCGGCAAACCTGCCGCAACAGGTGCGCTTCCATCTCTGAATTTTACTAACTCCAGTCTCATCAGCTGATCGACCTGCGCCTCATCGCAGGTGACAATCCATTTCGGGGCATCGGCGTCGCAGATTGTCCGCTGCCCCTGAGCATAGGCCTGCCACTCCGCCGTCATAAAGGCGTATTTTCGCGCCCGCCACGCCGCGCGTTCCTGATCCTGAAGATTGACCGGCTCCAATGGCATGACGGCGATCGGGGCAAATCGGTCCCCTTGACCGGCGCTTTCCAATAATGCATGGCTGAGAATTCCGCCAAGTCCGCCGCCAATACCGGCCATGATAAGAAGATCGCTCGAATCCCGCTTCCACATATTCAGCGTTTGCCGGCTTGCATGATGCCCGGGCGCCGAGCATTCGACGCTCACGGGGGCGGCAAGAACTGGAACGGAGACGATCTGGCGGCCACGAGTCTCCTGTTGGAAATCGCGCCCGGTCACGCGGCAAACCGCATCAAGCGGATCCGGGCGCACGTCCACTGTCTGCTCAAAGCCAAACGCACCTGAGCCCGAAAACGTCCCCCCACGATCCTGATACTGACTGGCGCACCCCGCAACCGACAGCCCGGCCAGGACAGCAATGAGGCCCCAACCGCGATAAATTTTCTGCATGATACAGAGCACCTTTGTGAACGGGGCGGTTGTTTCCCAAACCACCCGCAAAAGCTGCCTTCCCCGCCGGCATTTATAGCTAAACGCATAGGAAAACGCCATTGCTCTGCCGCTACGCCCCCTAGCCATCCGGGGCCGGCGGGAGCATATAAGGGGCGTGAAACCGACCCATCTGTCCCGCCCGCTGCCCGACTATACGATCAATCCGGCGCACCCGGCCGCCCGGCCGCTGGCCGACGAACGCGGCGAGGGCGTGCGCCGGTTCGTGCTGGTCTCCGACTACCGGCCGGCGGGCGATCAGCCGCAGGCCATCGCCGAGCTGACCAAGGGCCTGGTCGACAACGCGCGCGACCAGGTGCTGCTCGGCGTCACCGGTTCGGGCAAGACCTTCACCATGGCCCACGTGATCCAGAACGTGCAGCGCCCAACCCTCGTTCTCGCCCCCAACAAGACCCTCGCCGCCCAGCTTTACGGCGAGATGAAAAGTTTTTTCCCCGACAACGCGGTCGAGTATTTCGTCTCGTATTACGATTATTACCAGCCCGAAGCCTATGTGCCGCGCAGCGACACCTATATCGAGAAGGAATCCTCGATCAACGAGCAGATCGACCGCATGCGCCATTCGGCGACCCGGGCGCTGCTCGAACGCCCGGACGTGATCATCGTCGCCTCGGTGTCGTGCATTTACGGCATCGGCTCGGTCGAGACCTATTCGGCGATGGCCTTCGCGCTTGAGGTCGGGCAGCGCATCGACCGCAGCGACCTGCTGCGCAACCTTGTTGCCCTTCACTACAGGCGCAACGACCAGAACTTCATTCGCGGCGCGTTCCGCGTGCGCGGCGATTCGGTCGAGATTTTCCCCGCCCATTGCGAGGACCGCGCCTGGCGCATCGGCCTGTTCGGCGACGAGATCGAAGCGATCTGGGAGTTCGACCCGCTGACCGGCGAGAAAAAGGCGGCGCTCGACTACGTCAAGCTATACGCCAACAGCCATTACGTGACGCCGCAGCCGACCCTCGACCAGGCGATGGCGCAGATCAAGATCGACCTCAAGGCGCGCCTCGCCGAGCTGACCGCCGCCGGCAAGCTGCTTGAGGCGCAGCGGCTGGAGCAGCGCACGACCTTCGATCTCGAGATGATGGCCGCGACCGGCTCGTGCGCCGGGATCGAGAACTATTCGCGCTACCTCACCGGCCGCAAGCCGGGCGAGCCGCCGCCGACGCTGTTCGAATACCTGCCCAAGGACGCGCTGCTGATCGTCGACGAAAGCCACGTCACCGTTCCCCAGCTCGGCGGCATGTTCAAGGGCGACTTTCAGCGCAAATCGACCCTCGCCGAATACGGATTCCGCCTGCCGTCCTGCATCGATAACCGGCCGCTCAAGTTCGAAGAGTGGGAGGCGATGCGGCCGCAGACGACCTATGTCTCGGCGACGCCGGGACCGTGGGAAATGGCGCGTACCGACGGCGCGTTCACCGAGCAGGTCATCCGCCCGACCGGCCTGATCGACCCGGTGTGCATCATCCGCTCGACCGAGAAGCAGGTCGACGATCTGCTCGCCGAGGTGCGCGAGCTGGCGCGCAAGGGGCAGCGGGCGCTGGTCACCACCCTGACCAAGCGCATGGCCGAGGACCTGACCGAATACATGCACGAGGCGGGCATCCGCGTGCGCTATATCCATTCCGACGTCGAGACGCTGGAGCGCATCGAGATCATCCGCGATCTGCGCCTCGGCGCCTTCGACGTGCTGATCGGCATCAACCTGCTGCGCGAGGGTCTGGACATACCCGAGTGCGCGCTGGTCGCCATCCTCGACGCCGACAAGGAGGGCTATCTGCGCTCGCGCACCTCGCTGGTCCAGACCATCGGCCGCGCCGCGCGCAATATCGATGGCCGCGTGCTGCTCTATGCCGATGTGATGACGGATTCGCTGACCTACGCCATCGGGGAAACCAACCG
>JACQAF010000065.1 GCA_016195145.1 Rhodospirillales bacterium | reverse complement strand
TCGCCGGTCTTCTCGATGTTATAGGGCGGATAGGTCTGGACCTCGTCGCCGCGCAGCGTCTCGTCGAACAGACGGCTCAGACGGTCAAACCCGATAGTCGAGCGGAAAAGGGGGGAAAAATCGAAGCTGTTCATTGCCATATTCTCCTTGGAGCAACATGGGTTAGCGGGTCCGCCCGAAGGCCAGACCCAGGGGATTTGCAACGAGCCCTCGTAAGGCACTCGCCACGCTTATGGATTTAGACCGGCTCGCCGCCAATTCAAGGGCCGGGGCGGCGCGGAATTCTGTACGGGGGCGTTAAATCTCGTTAAGATTTTGCGGATAGACTCGGTCGTTTGACCGTCCGTCCGCCAACGTCGATCCTCACGCTCAGGGCATCCGATTTTGAGCCATCCCGCCGCCGATACCCGCTTTTTTGGCAAGACGTTCGACGAGACCATGGCGCTTCTGGTCGCGGCGCGCAATTACCTTGCCTATGCCCGGCCGGCGGATGCGGCGCATCTGCCGGCGGTGGAGCGTCTGCGCGTCAATGGCGAGGCGATGCGGGTGACGGCGCGGCTGTCGCAGATCATGGCTTGGCTGCTCGCCCAGAAGGCCGTGCATGCCGGAGAGATTTCGCGCGAGAAAGCGGCGACCGAATTCAGCTTGCCGACCGACGATGTCTGTCTGGCCGAGACGGACGTGACGATCGAGGGTCTGCCAAACCGGTTGCGCGAACTGCTCGAAGCCAGCCGTCGTCTCTATGTTCGGGTCTTGCGCCTCGACGAGCTGGCCCGTCGCGCGGCCGGCTGACCCCTCGCGCTCCCAAGCGTTATTTTCTCCGCGCGTATTTTCGCCCGTGCGTTATTGCATCGGCACGCGCGCTCACTTATCATTCCGTCTTGTCGCTTTTGCGTGTCGAAGATTCCGGCCTCATGAGCGGCAAACCGGATTTCCGAAAGGTTCCTCTTCTGGAACCTTAAGCCGATCATCTCGAACTTTAACGGAGCCCCATCATGCGCAAGCTCATCCTCGCAGCTCTGCTGTCCCTCGCTCTTCCCATGAGCGCCATGGCGCAGGCTCCCGCGCCGGTTCAGGCCAAGAAGGGGTTTGATGGATATCGCGCGCTTGCGATCGGCGCGGGTGTGGTCGGCGGCCTACTCCTGTTCAACTGGATGGCGCCGCCGATGATGGCTGGCGGGGCGATGGCGGCTGAAGGCGCAGCGGCCGGCGGTGCTGGCGCTGCTGGCGGCGCAGGGATGGCTGGCGGGGCCGCCGGCGCTGGTGGCGCGGCTGCGGCCGAAGGCGCCGCGGCTGGCGCGGCTGGCGGCGCAGCCGGCATGGCCGGGATGGAAGGCATGATGGCGGCGGCGCAGACCTCGTTCGCCACGCTTTATGGCGTGGTCGGCGGTCTTGTCGGCAACGCGCTTTACGGCGAATAAACCCGAGGCGGCTTCCCGATTGCGCACTCGCGTATAGCTATGGCTGCGCGCGATTTCGCTCTCGGCCGCAAACTGATCATTCTCGCGTTAATCGCGGGGCTTATTATCGGTCCGGCAGCGGCTAACGCGCAGGAGACTGCGCCCGCAGCTGCCGAGGCCGGGGGCTGGCGGAACGCGGCGGCGGTTGCCGCCGGCGCGGCGGTGGTGACCGGGGTCGTGGTTGCTTCCGCGGCGGCGTCGAGCGCGATGATGATGGCCCTGTTCATGGGCATGGGGCTCAACATGGCGGCGGCTGGCACGACAATCGCCGTCAACAGCGCGGCGATGGATGCGATGATGGCCCGCATGGCGGTGATGATGGTGGCGGGCGGATAGCCCCGGCTGGCGCGCTATCGATGCCGGCCGGGAATAAAAAAGGCGCCTTTGTAAAAGGCGCCTTTCGTGTTTTCGGCCAAGCCGATGGTTACTTCTTTTCGGTCTTGCTCTCGGCGGAATTGTCGGCCTTGAAGCCGAAGTTCTGGAACCGCTTGTTGAACTTGGCGACCTGGCCGCCGGAATCGACCAGGCGATGCTGTCCGGTCCATGCCGGATGGGTCTTGGGGTCGATGTCGAGGCGCAACGTCTCGCCCGGCTTGCCATAGGTGGAGCGGGTTTTGAACGAGCTGCCGTCGGTCATCACCACGTTAATCTCGTGGTAATCGGGATGGATGTTTTGCTTCATCGCGGTCACTCCGTCGAACGAAGGGCGGCTTATACCCCGGCCGGCGCCGAAAAGGCAAGGGGGCCGGCTAGGCCCTTGGGAAACCGCCCGGAAAGCCGCCTTGTTGGCAGGGAAACGACGTGATAGACCGGCCCCCAAGGGGCAGAAAACCGGAAACAGGCGCAATGGACGAGAACGAATTCGAAACCGCGGCCGACCGCACGCTTCAGGCCCTGATGACGCGGATCGAGGAGACGCTGGGCGACGAGCTCGACGTCGATCTGCGCGGCGGCATCCTGACCGTCGAATTCGACGACGGCCGCCAGTATGTGATCAACAAGCACGCGTCGCCGGTTTCGGGGGCCTCGCATTACGCCTATGACGGGGCCTGGCGCTCGACCCGCGACGGCGCCGGCCTCGCGCAACGCCTGGCCGAGGAACTGGGCGCGCTCACCGGGACGGAGATCCGGTTTGACTGACCGCGCGCCATCGGGCGAGCCGCGCCGCGATATACGCATTCTGCGGCGGATGACCGGTTTCGTGGCGCCATATTGGGGCCGCGCCGTCCTGACGTTCATGGCCCTGACCGTTTCGGCGGCGACGGTGCTGGCGCTGGGCGCGGGGCTGCGCTGGCTGGTCGACCGGGGCTTCGCCGAAGGCGAAGGCCAACGGCTCGATCAGGCGCTGGTGGTCCTGCTCGCCGTGGTCGCGGTGCTGGCGATCGCGACCTATGTACGGGCCCATCTCGTTTCCCGGCTCGGCGAACGCATTGCCGCCGATCTCCGGCGCGCGGTTTTCACGCATGTCCTGCGCCTCTCGCCCGCCTTTTTCGAGATGACGCGCACCGGCGAGATCGTCTCGCGGTTGACCACCGACACGACGTTGCTGCAGACGATCGTCGGTTCGTCGGCGTCGATGGCCTTGCGCAACGTGCTGATGTTCGTCGGCGGGGCGACGATGATGGCGATCACGTCGCCAAAACTCACCCTTTACGCGGTTCTCGGCGTGCCGCTGATCGTCGCGCCGATCATCATCCTCGGCCGGCGCGTACGCGGCCTGTCGCGCGACAGCCAGGATCGCATCGGCGATGTCGGCGCGGATATCGAGGAAACGGTGAACGCGGTGCGCACGGTTCAGGCGTTCAACCACGAATCCGCCGCCGATGCGCGCTTCGGCGCGTTGGTCGAAAATGCCTTCGCCGCCGCCGTGTATCGCGTGCGGGCGCGGGCGGGGCTCGCCGCCATGGTCATTCTTCTGGTCTTCGCGGCGGTCGGCTTCGTTTTATGGATCGGCGGCCACGACACCCTCGCCGGACGGCTGTCGCCGGGCGATCTGTCGGCGTTCGTCTTCTATGCGGTGATCGTCGCCGCCTCGGTCGGCTCGATCAGCGAATTCGCCGCCGACCTTCAGCGCGCCGCCGGCGCGGCCGAACGGCTGTTCGAGCTGCTTGATTCGCCGCCATCGATCGCAGCGCCTCCCGATCCGGCGCGGTTTTCCTCGCCGGCGCGCGGCGCGGTGGCGTTCGACGACGTGACGTTCCACTACCCGACCCGACCGGAACGGGCGGCGCTGTCCGGGCTGACCTTGGCCGTCGCGCCGGGCGAGACGGTCGCCCTGGTCGGGCCGTCGGGGGCCGGCAAGACGACGGTGTTCCAGCTTCTGCTGCGCTTCTACGATCCGCAGGCCGGCCGCGTGTCGGTCGACGGCGTCGACGTGCGGCGCGCCGACCCGGCCGATCTGCGGGCGCGCATCGGCATAGTGCCGCAGGACCCGGTAATCTTCGCCGCCGACGTGACGGAAAATATCCGTTACGGCCATCCGGGCGCGACGGAGGCCGACGTGCGGCGCGCGGCCGACGCGGCGGCGGCGCTCGAGTTCATCGAGCGGCTGCCGCAAGGCTTTGCCACCCATCTCGGCGAGCGCGGCGTGCGCCTGTCCGGCGGCCAGCGTCAGCGCATCGCCATCGCGCGCGCCATCCTGCGCGATCCGGCGTTATTGCTGCTCGACGAGGCGACCAGCGCCCTCGACGCCGAAAGCGAGCGGCTGGTGCAGCAGGCGCTCGACCGGCTGATGACCGACCGGACGGTGATCGTCATCGCCCATCGTCTTGCCACCGTGCAGCGGGCGAGCCGCATCTGCGTGCTCGATCACGGCCGGCTCGTCGCCACCGGCGCGGCGGGCTGGCGAGCCATAAATCGACGATCTCGCCGGGCGCGTCCGGGCCGGCGGCCAGGTTTTCGGCCGCGCGCCGTATGGGATAGCCGGTCCGCGCCAGCCGCTCGCCGAGCGTGGTCCCGTCTTTGCCAACATGGTCGAGTTCGCCGCGCCGGGCGATGTCGCGCGCGTGCGCGGCGGCGGCGTGGGTCAGGCGCGCATCGGCGACGAGCGGCGCAAGGCCGGCCGCGACGCGCGCCTGATTGACCCGGACGAGGATATCGGCGGCCGGGTCGCGCGCGGCGGCCGGCGGCAGGGCGACGGCAAGGACCATAACGCCGGCGAATAATCCGCCCGCGATTTTCGACAAGGTGACAGGCACCGGCCGCGCCCCGCCGGCTCAGCGGTTGGTAAGCTTGAGCTCGATGCGCCGGTTGCGACGCCAGCTGATTTCATCGTCGCGGGAGTCGATCGGCTGGAACTCGCCATAGCCGGCGGCGGCGATCCGCTCCGGCGAAATGCCGCGCGAGACGAGGAACTTGACTACCGAGATGGCGCGCGCCGTCGACAGCTCCCAGTTCGATGGGAATTGCGGCGTATTGATCGGGCGGTGGTCGGTATGGCCGTCGATCTGGAGGATCCAGTTGATGTCGGTCGGGATTTTAACCGCGATCTGGCGCAACGTGTCGGCGAGCTGGCCGAGCTGCACCCGCCCTTCGGGCTCCAGTTCGGCCGAACCGGAGGCGAACAATACTTCCGACTGGAAGACGAAGCGGTCGCCGACGATGCGGATATCGGAACGGCTGCCGAGCAGCTCGCGCAGGCGGCCGAAAAACTCCGAGCGGTAGCGGGCCAGTTCCTCGACCTTGTTGGCTAGCGCGACGTTGAGCCGGCGGCCGAGATCGACGATCTGGACCTGCTGCTCCTTGGCCTTGGCCTCGCTGGCGCCGAGCGCCGCGTTGAGGCGCGCAATCTGTTCCTGCAGCGTATTGAGCTGCCGGGTAAGGATGTCGAGCCGCGTCTTGGCGTCCTCGGACAGCTTTTTCTCCTCGCCCAGCTCGGTGGTTTTCTGGGTGAGCTTGTCCTCAAGCTCGCGGCGCAGGATGGTGAGGGTTTCGATATTGCGGCGCAACGCATCGAGTTCGCGCAGCTGGACCTCGATTTTCTCGCGGTCGGCGGAAATCGACTTGAAGGCGTCTTCGAGCTGGGCGCTGACCCGCGCCGCCTGTTGCGCGGCGGCGTCGGCGCGGGTATTGGCGGCGGCTAGCTCCTGGGTCAGCCGGTCGCGCGTCGTCGTCGAGGCCTGCAATTCCGCCGATAGCTGCGCGACGGTGCGGCGTAGGTCGGCGCTCGCCCGCCGCTCCAGCGACAGCATGTCGGACAGTTCGCCGAGCTGCTGCGACAGGCGGCTCAGCGCCTGGTCGCGGCCGGAAATGATGTCCTTGAGGTGAAACTGGAAGACGGTGAAGATCATCAGTACGAAGACGATGACCATGATCAGCGTCGCCAGCGCGTCGACGAATCCCGGCCAGATGTCGAGCGAGCGCGAGCGGCGGCGAGCGGCGTAAGCGGTCATGGCGGCGCGGCGCGTCTAGCGCTCTTCCTCGGCGAGCGCGGCGATGGTGCGCGCCAGCAGGCGGATTTCGTTGCGCACGTCCTGGATGATCTGGGTACGGCCGCTGGCGTTTTCCTCGATCAGGCGGGCGAGATGGAGATCGAGATTGCGGATATGGGCGCGGCTCGCATCGTCGATGCCGAAGCCGCCCTTGCTCGCCGCCTCCGACAGCCGCGCGATCAGGGGCTTTAGCTCCATCTGGTTTTCGGCCAGGCGGACCATCAACGCCTGCTCGGCGCGCATCTGGTCGGTAAGCTGGGTCAGCCGCTCGGCCAGCGCGGCGAAGGTGATGTTGCTGACGCCGCGGTTTTCCTCCGCCCGTTCCATCGTCCGCTGGAGGTTTTCGAGATTGTCGGCGGTCTGTTCGAGCAGCGCCTGAATATAGGCCGGCACTGGTTGCTCGCCCTCAGCCATCGGTCCGCCGCCCGACAGGCGGGTGAGGCCCGACAGCCATTCCTCAAGATCGTTATAGAAACGGTTCTGCGCCTGGCCGGCCTGAAGATCGAGGAAGCCCAGCACCAGCGAGCCGGCGAGGCCGAACAGCGAGGTGCCGAAGGCCGTGCCCATGCCCGATAGCGGCGCCTTGAGGCCGGCCTGCAGGTCGTTGAACAGCGAGGTCGTGTCGGTTGCCGTCGACAGGCCGCTGATGACATGGCTCACCGCGCCGACCGTCTCCAGCAGGCCCCAGAACGTGCCGAGCAGGCCGAGAAAGATCTGGAGACCGATCAGATAGCGCGAGATGTCGCGCGATTCATCGAGCCGCGAGCCGATCGAGTCGAGCAGCGAGCGCATCGCCACGGTAGAGAGGCTGATCCGCCCCTTGCGCTCGCCAAGCATGGTCGCCATTGGGGCGAGCAGGCGGGGCGGCTTCTGGCCCGACAGGTTCGGCTGGTTGCGGCGGAATTTGTCGATCCACGTCAGTTCGGGATTGAGGGTCAACACCTGGCGGAAATTGTAAAGGATGCCGAGAACCAGCACGCCGATGATCAGGCCATTAAGCGCCGGGTTGGCCGAAAACGCCTGCGTAAGGCCGGAGGCCAGAATTGCCGCGATCGCGGCGACGGCGGCCAGAAACAGCAGCATCCGGATGGCGTAACGATACGGACGGGTCATGACGTGGGTTCAGCCTCTCCTGCGGCGGGCCGGGTCCCGCGCCAACGCCTCCGGACTTTAGCGGCGGACCATCACCACGTCGACGCGATCGGGCGGACCATCGGGCACCTTGTTGCCCATCGCGCGCACATCCATGCGCGTCGCGTGTACGCCATGATCGATCAGGTAGGCGCGCACCGCGAGGGCCCGGCTGAGGCTCAGGCGGCGGGCCTGGCTGCCCGAATCGTCGCCGCCATTTGCATAGGCGATCAGTTGCAGGCGCGCCTTGTCGTCGCGCTTGAGCTCGTTGATCGCGGCGGCAAGCGACTGGCGCGCGGTGGCGGGCAGCTCCGCTGCTTCTTTTCCGAATTCGATGCGCGTGATCCGGCCATCGCCGGCGGCGGCGGGGGGCGGCAGGCTGGCGGTTTGCGACCCGCCGGCCGATGGCGCGGCCGCCGGTGCGGCCGGGGGCGGGGCGACAGGTGCAGCCGATATTGCGGCCGGGGGCGGCGCGGGAGGTGGAGCCGGCATTGCGGCTGACGGAGCCGGCGGCGGAACGGGGACGCTGGCGGTTCGCGACGATGATGATGAAGAAGCGGCCGGGGCGGGAGGCATCGCTGTGGGCTTGGCCGGGGGCGGTACCGCGGCTGCGCTTGCCGACGGCGCGGGGGCTGGCGCCGGCGGTATGGGCGGCGGCGGCGGGGGCTCGGCAGCGGGGACGGACGGCGCCGGTTTGGCCGGCGGCGTCGGTACGACTGCGGCCGCCTTGGCCGGCGGGGACGGGCGCGGCGCAGGAGTGGGCGCTGCGGGCGGTGGCTGGATGGCGGCGACCGGCGGCGGCGACAGGGGCGTTGAAGCGGATGCAGGCGGCGCCGGGGGCGGGGCTGCAACCGGCGGCGCCGCGGGTTTCTCGGCGACTGGCGGCGGCGGGGGCGGCGCGCCAGGGCTGGTGCGCGGCGCGCGCGGCGGCGGTGCGACGTCGGTTACCGCTGGCGGTGGAGGCGGGGGCGAGAAAGCCGGCGCATCGGATGCGGCGGCCGAGGCCGTGCGCGGGGGCTGAAGCTGCGCCGGCTTGGCGGCCGTTGCCTTGGGGTTTGTTGCCGGGCTTTTGGCGCGCGCGGTAGCCGAGGCGGGCGCAACCGTGACCGGCGTTGCCGGACCAGCGGTCAGTTCGTCCAGCACGCTCCAGTCGATCTCGACGCTTGGATTGGGTTGGCGCAGTTGCTGCTGGGCGGTGGCCGGCAGCGCTGCGACCAGCAGCGACAAGGCCATCGTTCCGGCCAGTGCCAGTAGCACCCGGCGCGGTGCGACGGATGCGATTCCGGATTTGCGGGGCGCAAAGAGAATCGTCATAGCCAATGGCGACATTAACCTAAGGGGGCGGATTTGAACAACTGATTTAGCCGAGATTAAGGCGTTCTTTCCGCATGTTGCGCACAAATATCCGTGGGATTTTACGGGTCGTAGCGGAAATTTACCCTGTTTTTGCCGCCGACGCGGGGCTTCCCGCTCCGCGCAAGAGCCGGCCAAGCGGCTCGTAAAGCGCTGTATTGCCGACCAGTACGTTGCCGCTTTTGAGCTCGTCGCGGCCGCCGTCGATCTCGCCGGCGAAGCCGCCCGCCTCGCGCACGATCAGCAGGCCGGCGGCAATGTCCCATGGCGACAGGCCGATCTCGAAAAAGCCGTCGAAGCGGCCGGCGGCGACATAGGCGAGGTCGAGCGCCGCCGCGCCGAAACGGCGCACCCCGGCCGTTGCACCCATCACCGCCGCAAGCATCTTGAGATAGCTTGGGTGGTCGCCGCGCTCGCGGAAGGGGATGCCGGTCGCGATCACCGCATCGGCTATCTCGCGGCGGGCGGAAACCCGCAGGCGGCGGTCGTTGACGAACGCGCCGATGCCTTTTTCGGCGAAGAACATTTCGTCGCGCAGCGGATCGTAGATCAGGCCGGCGACTATTTCGGCGTCGCGCTGCAACGCAATTGAGATGCAGAAATGCGGGATGCTGTGCAAGAAATTGGTCGTGCCGTCGAGCGGATCGACCAGCCAGCGATGGCGGCCGTCGCCGCCCGCGCTTTCGCCGCTTTCCTCCATCAGGAAACCGTAATTGGACCGGGCCTTCTCCAGCTCGGCGCGCAGAATGCGTTCGGCCTGCAGATCGGCGGTCGAAACGAAATCGGCCGGCCCCTTGCGCGAGACCTGGAGATTTTCGACCTCGCCGAAATCGTGCACGAGACTGCGCGCCGCCTTGCGGGCGGCGCGTTCCATGACGTTGAAAATAGGCGAGCGGGTTGCGGCCATTGCGGGGCCGGTCAGTCCTTCGACCGTTCGACGTAGGCGCGCTCGGCGATATTGACTACGATCCGCGTGCCGGTGGCGATGAACGGCGGCACCATGACGCGCGCGCCGTTATCGAGCACCGCCGGCTTGTAGGACGAAGCGGCGGTCTGCCCCTTCACCACGGCGTCAGCCTCGACCACGGTCAGGATCGTTGTCTGCGGCAGGGCGACGCCGACCGGGTTGCCCTCGATGAAGCTCATCGTCACGATCATGTTGTCGGTCAGGAAATCGGCCGGATCGCCGATCAGGTCGCGGCCGATCGTCACCTGCTCGTAGGATTCCTGATCCATGAAGGTGTATTGCTCGCCTTCGTGGAACAGGTATTGCAGCTCCTTCTCGTCGACGCGCAGCTGCTCGACCTGCTCGTCGGAGCGGAATTTCATATTGGTCTTGTTGCCGGTCTTGATGTCGCGGGCCTCGATCTGGTTAAAGGCGCCGCCCTTGCCGGGGGAAACCACGTTGTGCTTGAGGACGCGCCAGATGCGGCCGTCGAGCTCGATGATGTTTCCTGCACGGACTGCGCTGCCGTTGATTTTCATGGCGTATAACCGGGCCTCTGTCGGGAAAAGCGCGCGGAAGCTAGCAGCTTGGGGCGGCGCTGACAATCGCGGCGAATCGCGGCAAGATATCAGGTCGAATGGCGGTCGATCGTGGCGTTGAACGCCTTCACCGCCGCAGAGGGCCCCTGGGGATGGGCCCACACGCCAGCGACGACGGCAAGAAAATCCGCGCCCGCCTCGACCAAGGGAGCGCAATTCTCGACCGTGATGCCGCCGATGGCGACGCACGGGATGACAGTCGCCGCGCTCCAGTCGCGCAACAGCTCGACATCCGCGTTGCCCTTCGGCGCCTCCTTGGTCGCGGTCGGGAAAAATGCGCCGAAGGCGACGTAGTCTGCCCCCGCTTCGCCTGCCTCGATGGCGAGATCGCGCGAGGCGTGGCAGGTGACGCCGACGATCCCGTCCTTGCCCAGCGCCGCGCGCGCTTCGGGGTAGCTTGCGTCCTCCTGGCCGATATGGACGCCGTCGCAGCCGGTTCCGGCGGCGAGGTCGGGGCGGTCGTTGAGGATGAAGGCGACGCCGCGCGACTGGGCGACCGGGCGCAGGGCGGCGCAGGCCCGGCGGATGGCGTCGTCGTCGACGCCCTTGAGGCGAAGCTGGACGCAGGCAACATCGCCCGCATCGAGCGCGGCGGCAAGCGTATCACGGAACGCCGCCGGATCGAAAGCGGGCGGCGTGACGAGATAGAGCCGGCAGCGCGCCGGCGCGGGGTCGCGGGCGGGGCTCAGGCTTTGCCCTGATAGATCTGGATGATGGAATCGAGCAGCGCCAGCGCCTTGTCGCGCGGCCGCTGGAAGGTGTTGCGGCCGATAATCGAGCCGGTTCCGCCGCCGTCGCGGATGGCGCGCACCTCGTCGAAGATGCCCTTGTCGTCCTTGGCCTCGCCGCCCGAGAAGACGACGATGCGCCGGCCGTTGAAGCACGACTGCACGACATGCGCGAAGCGCTTCGCCGGGGTGGAGATATCGATCTTCTGCGCCTCGTACACCTTTTTCGCCGCGTCGAGGTAGAGCGCCTGGGTCGGCGGCTTGACCTTGATGATGTGCGCGCCGAGCAGCGCCGCCATGTGCGCCGCATAGGCGCAGACGTCGATCGCCGTCTCGCCTTCCTTGGTGAGGTCGCCGCCGCGCGGATAAGACCACACGACGACGGCGAGGCCATGGGCCTTCGCCTCCTCGGCGAGGGCGCGGATTTCCTCCATCATGCCGAACTGGTCGTCGGAACCGGGATAGATGGTGAAGCCGATCGCCGCGCAGCCGAGGCGCAGCGCGTCCTTCACCGAGCCGGTCACCGCCTGGTCCTTCATCCGCGCAAGGCTGTTGGCGCTGTTCACCTTAAGGATGGTCGGGATGGCGCCGGCGAAGCTGCCGGCCCCCGCCTCGATCATGCCGAGCGGGGCGGCATAGGCCGAAAGCCCGGCATCGACGGCGAGCTGGAAATGATAATGCGGGTCGTAGGCCGGCGGATTGGGCGCGAAGCTGCGCGCCGGGCCGTGCTCGAAGCCCTGATCGACCGGCAGGATGACCAGCTTGCCCGTGCCGCCCAACCGGCCATGCATCAGGATGCGCGCGAGATTGACCTTGGTGCCGGGATTGTCGCTCTCGTAATTGGCGAGAATGCGTTTGACCTTCTGGGTGATTTTCATGGGCGCGCTCCTTCGTCATCTCGCTGGCGGGGCCGGACGGGCGATGTGTTAGCCGAGGCGCGGGATTTTCGCAACGCCCGATGCCCCGGCGCGCAGCTTGCGCGGCGGGCGCAATCCGAGGCATGAAAGGCGACAACCCCGCGACGGAGACGATAATTATGCTCCTGCATCTGCAGACCTGGAAGGATGTCGAAGACTATCTTCGGCACAGCACCGGCATTGTCGTGCCGATCGGCTCGACCGAACAGCACGGCCCGACCGGCCTGATCGGCACCGACGCGATCTGCGGCGAGGTGATCGGGCGCGGCGTGGGCGAGGCGGCCGGCGCGATGGTGGCGCCGACCGTCGCCGTCGGCATGGCGCAGCATCATCTTGCTTTCGCCGGATCGATGACCTTGCGGCCGACGACGCTGATTGCCGTCATCCGCGATACGGTCGAATCGCTTGCCCGTCACGGCTTCACCCGCTTCTATTTCGTTAACGGCCATGGCGGCAACGTCGCCACCGTCACCGCCGCGTTCTCCGAGATCTACGCTGAGGCGAGCCTGCATCCGGCCGGCAACCGGCCGGCGGTCAAATGCAAGCTGCGCAACTGGTACGACGCGTCCGGCGTCCGGGCGATCTCCAGGGAGCTGTTCGGCGCGGCCGAGGGCAGCCACGCCACGCCCTCGGAAGTCTCGCTCACCTGGTACGCCTATCCCGAGGCGGTGCGGACGGCGCCGCTCGATCCGCCGATCGCGCCGTCGGGCGGCTTCACCGACGCGGCCGATTACCGGCGCAATTTTCCCGACGGGCGCATCGGCTCCAACCCCGGGCTTGCCAGCGTCGAGGCGGGCAAGCGCCTTTATGAAACGGCGGTCAAGGAACTGGCCGAGGATTACCGCGCCTTCGTCGCCGCGCCGTAGCCGTCAGCGGCCCGGCGGGTACGAATGCGGGGCTCCCTGCCAGTCCTCGACCGCGCCGTCGCCATGAAGATAATCGGGCCCGACCGGCGCCTTGCCGTGCCCGCCGGGGATGTCGAGCACGTATTCGGGCTGGCACAGGCCCGAGACGCGCCCGCGCAGGCTCCGCACCAGCGCCTGGCCCTCGGCGATGGTCAGGCGGAAATGCGCCGTTCCCGGCGCGAGATCGGGATGATGGAGGTAATAGGGCTTGATCCGGCTGGCGACCAGCGCGCG
>JACQAF010000064.1 GCA_016195145.1 Rhodospirillales bacterium | reverse complement strand
TCTTGAGAATGCGCGTTGATGTCACATGTTCAAAATTACCTGCCTTGCGGAGCCGCTCTTGATAAACGTGAAGGACCGCATCTTCTCGACGCATTCCATAAATTTTCTCGCCTTCTCTTATTTCATCCCTCCAGCCGCCCCCACCAAAGAGCCGATCGTATGAAGTGCGGATTTCAGAACGAGAGTCGTCCAAAAATCGATTGATCTCATCAAACATAAAATTGATAAGTATTTCGCCGCGCAGCTGAAGCAGTGGTCTAATTATATCTAGACCAAACCCGGTCCATCCGGTCGGGTCGATAAACACGAAGGAAAACGTTTTGTCGATAAAATTTGTGATTGTTGCAATCTGGTTCTCGAATTCTCCACAAATCACCTGAATCTCAATATCACGAGGATATTCGCCAATAACTTTCTCCAGCTCTTGGAATGCCTGACGGTCTTTTTCTATAAACAGGCATCGGATCTTAATTCGTCGTCCTTGCCGCGAAAGTCCGTTGCGAACACCACGTAATTTATTCAACGCGATAACAAATGAAGTATCTTCGCGTTTTTCATTCGCCGACTGCCAAGGTCCTGAAAACCCATCAACATATGTGAATACATCAAAGCTCTGCGAAGCAAAAAGATTATAGGCTACTCGCTCCAGATAACGATCGAGGAAAAAGTGTTTTGCAAATGTCTGTTCCCGCCCTCCGTAATTTTCAGAATTGAGCGTCATGTAAATGCCGCATGCCGATCATTCTGCCGCGACGGAGCACGATCCCGGCACGCGCGGGTATTCGTCCCATTCGCTTCCATCAAGAACTCTTCCGCCAGTTTTCGGCCGGGTGCCACCCCATTGTTTGAAAAAAAATGGTACTCCCGCCGTCGCGCATTTATCCCGAATGCCCCGTACCCATTCGATTTTCACCGGACGAAAACTGGGACCGCTCTCTCCCCCAACGATCACCCAATGAATTCCTTCCAAGTTGAGATTGTCTACAGGACCAATCAGGGGCTCGATTGACAGGAATCTAATGGTTGCCGCTGTTGCCTGAAGATGTCGAATACGGGACGTTCTAGCGCCATCTTCTACCGATACGCCAAGCCAAATATGGGCTGGAGCGGTCCGCGCTCTGTACCGAGCATTTACATAGTCTCGAAGGCGCGAGCTTCGTTTCGTCAGCAGCTGGAAAATATGCCAGTCCGCACGCTCCATTGTTTCAAAAACATGATCTACAAAAGACCGCGGTACTTCTTTGTGAAACAAATCGCTCATTGAGTTGACAAAAATCATACGCGAACTTCGCCAACCGAGCGGTTGCAAAATCCTCTCTGGCCTCAGTGTGAGATCAAATCCATTTTCAAATGGGTGACCAACAACTCCGCGAAACCGTTCAGCAAATCGTTCAGCATAACAATGATCACATCCAGCACTAATCTTTGTGCAACCCGTAACTGGGTTCCAGGTTGTATTTGTCCATTCAATTGTCGTTTTACTAGCCATTACACTCTCCAGAACAAAACAGGAACATTATAGTCAAAAATAGCGGTCGCCGTAAAGAGCAACTTAAAATCGTAAAATTTGCGTATCACACTACGCCTCTTGGTCGAGGTTGTTTGCCAGCCGCTGGCGCAAGGCCGAAAGATCGATCTGATGGACCGAGCCGGCTCCGGCGAGGTCGAGGGCGTGGGCAGCGGCGGCCCCGGTGGCGATGCACGGGCCCATCACTCGCACCGACGACAGCGCCACCGGATCGGCGTCGAGGCAGCGCCCGGCGGCGACCAGATTATCCGCCTCGGCATGGGCGAGGCTGCGGAACGGCACGTAATGCATGTGCGCATCGTCGAATTCCTCCCAGTGCACGCCGTCGGCGCGATCATGCAGCTCGATCGGCCAGGAACAGCGCGCGACCGCGTCGTCGAAGCGCATGCCGTCCCGCACATCGTCGGCCGTAAGCTGATGCGCGCCGACGATCCAGCGCGTCTGGCGGATGCCCGGCAGGCCATAGGCGCGCACGCGAGCGGCGCCGAACACATCGGGGAACTCCGCGCGCAGGAAGGCGACCAGCCGGTCCGCCTCGGCCCGGCCGTCGAGCACGACGCGGCTCGCCGCGACAGGGTCGAGCGGCGTTTCGAGATGGGTCATGTTGACCAGCGCTTCGCCCGCCCCGGTCGGGGCGAAGACGAAACCGTCGCGCCGGGCAAGGCGGTATTCGTCGGCCTTGGCGGCGAGCCGGGCGAGCAGTTCCGCGCGGTCGAAAGCGGCGAGCGTGTCGGGATCGATTCCTTCGAGGGTGAAAATCAGCGTGCCGTATATCTGGGTGGCGCCCGGCTCGCGGCAGGCAAGGCCGGCGTTCCAGGCGAGCGCCGCATCGCCCGAGGCGTCGACGAACCCGGCCGCGCCGATTTCGACGTCGCCGTAACGCGTCGCCAGGTCGAGGGCGGCGACGCGCCGGCCGTCGCGCCGCACGCCGCGCAGCACCGCGCCGAGCACGAGGTCGATCTTCTCGCGCCGCACCGTCTCCTCGATCCAGCGCTGCAGGGCGACCACGCGGTACTGGACGATGCGGGTATTGCGCCGGCCGACGATGTCGTGCGCGTCGCCGGCCGCGCGCAGGTCGCGCAGGATTTCCGCCGCGATGCCGTGAGTGACGAGAACCGGCTTCGGCCCGTTGGAATAGAGGCCGCAAAACGTGCCGACCATCGCACCGACCGCCTGACCGCCGAGCTGCGGCGCGCCGTCGACCAGCACCACCCGCCGGCCGAGCCGGGCCGCCTCGACCGCCGCGGAAATCCCGGCGATGCCCGCGCCGAGGATGCAGATGTCGGCGTCGAGCCGCCTCGCCGCGGGCACGGCCGGGCGGCGGACGGTGCGGGTCGAATAATCTAGCGCCATCCGAGCAGCCAGCGTTCGAGCCGCGACAGCACCGTACCGATGGCGAGTCCGAGCACCGACAGCAACACGACGCCGGCGAGAAGCTGGTCGGTCTGCATCAGGTTGCCGGCCGACAGGATGAAGGCGCCGATGCCGTATTGCGCGCCGATCATCTCCGCCGCGACAAGCAGGATCAGCGCGATCGAGGCGGTGATGCGGAACCCGGCGAGGATGCCGGGCAGCGCGCCGGGCAGAACGATCTTCCGCAAGATGGCGAGCCACGGCAGGTTGAAGCTTTGCCCCATGCGGATGAGGTTGCGCGGCACGCCGTCGATCCCGCTATAGGCCGCGATCGCGGTCGGAAAAAACACGCCGAGCGCAATGGTGGCGATTTTCGACGGCTCGCCGATGCCGAGCCACAGGATGAGCAGCGGCAACAAGGCGATCTTGGGGATCGGAAACAGGGCCGAGACCGCCGGCACGCCGATGGCGCGCGACATCGACCAGATACCCATGGCGAAGCCGACGCCGAGCCCGGCGATGGTGCCGATCGACCAGCCCGCCGCAATACGGGCCAAAGACTGGCCGACATGCAGGCCGAGCGTGCCGGCGAGCGCCAGCTCCCACAGCGCCGTCGTCACCGCCGACGGCGCGGGCAGGAAAAGCGGGCTGATCCAGCCGGCGCGAATCGCCAGCTCCCATAACGCCAGCAGCAAGGCGAAAAAGACCGCCGCCGCGCCGCGCCGCGGCGACAGCACGAAGCCGCCGCCGCGAAACGCCACTTCGCGCATTTGCGGCTCAGCCATAGCTGGCTCCGGCGGCGATGACCTCGCGTTCGGCGATTTGCGCTTCGGCCTTGATCAGGCCCCATAGCCGGTCGTGCAGCCCGGCGAGCTGCGCCTGGGCGGCGGGAGTGGCGCGATCGGCCTGCGGAATATCGATGGCGACGATGTCGCGCAGCCGGCCCGGCCGGCGCGACAGCACGGCGACCCGGTCGGCGAGGCGCAGCGCCTCGGCAAGGTTATGCGTGACGTAAACGGCGGTCGTGCGCGCGCGCAGCCACAGGGCAAGAAAATCCTCCATCAGCAGCTCGCGCGTTTGCGCATCGAGCGCCGATAGCGGCTCGTCCATCAGCAGAATCGCCGGGTTGACCGCCAGCGCGCGGGCGATGCCGACGCGCTGACGCATGCCGCCCGAAAGCTGCTTGGGATAGGCCGTACGAAATTCGGCGAGGCCGGTGCGGGCCAGTACGTCGGCGACGCGGCGCCGGAGTTCGGCCGCGCCGAGCCCATGATGTTCGAGCGGCAGGGCGACGTTGCCCTCGACCGAACGCCACGGCAGCAGCGCGAAATCCTGGAAGATATAGGTGAAGGGGTTGAGCGAATCGGCCGGCGGCGCGCCCTTGACCAGGATGCGCCCGGCGCTCGGCCGCAGGATGCCGCCCATGATGCCGAGCAGGGTCGACTTGCCGCAACCGGACGGACCGATCAGCGCCAGGATTTCGTCCTCGCGCACCGCGAGGTCGATACCCTCCAACGCGACCAGTTCGCCGTAGCGGTGGCCGATTTTCTCGACGACGAGTTCCACGGCCGTGCGTTATATCCAGGCGGCCGGCGTCAGCGCGGCAGGTTGAAATGGCCCTCGACGAACGACAGGTCGAGAACCGCCTTCGCATCGACGCTCTTGTCCACCAGCCCGGCGCCCTGCCAGAACGCGACCTGGTTATAGATGTCGCCGACATCGAGCCGGCCCAGCGCGTCGATATACGGCAGGCCGATGGCGATGCGTTCGGGCGGCTGCTCCATCGCCTTGGCGAGCAGGGCGAGCATCTCGTCGTAATTGGGGCCCTTCACGACCTTGCCGGCGGCATCCTTGGCGTTGAACGCCTTGTGGTATTCGCTCGCCGCCTTCTGATAGGCGCGCACGAAGGCCTGCACCATCGGCCGGCGCTCTGCGATGTTCTTCGGGCTGGTGAACAGCGCGCCGAGCTGCCACGGCGTTTCGTCGCCGACCCAGCCGAGAATCTTGCCCGCACCCTCGCTTTCAAGCGCGCGCGCGCCGACGCTCGGCACTAGAATCGCGTCGACCTGCCCGCCCTTGAACGCCGCCTGCATCGCCGGCAGGCCGTTAAGCTGGCGCATGGTCACCGAGTTCACGTCGAAGCCATATTTTTTGGCGAGAAGCCCGAGCGAATAATGAAAGGTCGAACCCGTGGTGGTGACGGCGACCGACTTGCCGGCGAAATCCTTGAGCGAGCGAAAGCCCTTGTCCCACGCCTGGTTGGTCGCCATGTAGGCGATCAGCGGAAAGCCCGACTCCTCGCGGCTTTGCGCGCCGATGATCTTGACCCCGCCCTTGCCGGCGAGATTGTAGAAGCCGGCGGTGAGCCCGGTGACCGCGAAATCGACGTCGCCGGACACGACGGCGAGCGGCGGCTGGGTCGCGGCGGTGAACAGTTTGAGTTCGGCGTCGAGGCCCTGTTCGCGGAAATAGCCTTTTTCCAGCGCGATGAAGATCGGCCCCGACGAGGTCAGGCGCAGCGCGCCGACAGCGATTTTTTCCGCCGCCTGGGCCACTGGCGACAGGCCGATAACCGCCAGCGCGGCAACCGCGCCCGCGAAAATATGGAATTTACGCATCGATCCATCCCTCCCTTGGCGCCATTGCCGGCGTCGACCGATTATTTCGCCGCGCTTGCCTGGGCGCATCCATTCGGGCCTATATGCCGGGGGGCCGGACACAAAGTCAATTCCGCCTGCGTCCGGATATGCGCATCCTCAACGCCGATCCCCGGCGCCGCATTCGACGCCGGGTGCCGGGGGAAACGGCTGGATTCGCTTCGCCGCCAACCCTGCGGGCTGACAGCGCCGCCTGCAACCGCTACATTGCCGGTTAATGTACAAGTCGAGTCTCTTTTCTAAGATTATGTTCGCGTTCGCCGTTACGCTCTGGCTGGGCGTGGCGCCGGCGCGCGCCGCCGAAACGCCGCCCGCGCCCGCAACAGCCCCCGCCATGACGGCGGCCGATCTCGAACGCCTTGTCGCCACACTCGAAAACGACGCCGAGCGCCAGAAATTCGTCGAGCAGCTGCGCGCCGTCATCGCCGCCGAGCGCAGCGTCCGCCCGCCCGCCGAAGCGATGCCCAACCGAATCGCGACGCATTTCCTCGAAACCCTGTCCGAACGGATCGCCGGCGTAGGCGCCACCGCACTCGACACCGTCGCCTTCGTCGCCGACGCGCCGAATCTCTATCGCTGGCTCGTCCGCCAGTTCGAGGACGATGCGCCACGACGGCGGCTGACCGAAATCGCCAGCAAGCTTCTGCTGGTCCTCGGCGGCGGCTGGATCGCCGAATGGATCGCCGGCTTCTTGCTGATGCGTCCGACCCGGCGGCTGGAGGCGCAGTCGGTCGGCGACGGCTGGCGTCGCATTCCCTTCGTCGCCTTGCATGCCCTGCTCGTGCTGGCGCCGATCGTGGTCTTCGCTGCGGCGGCGTTCGGCATTCTGGCGCTCGCGGCCCCCAGCCGGACCGCCAGCCTCGTCGCGCTCGCCCTGATCAACGCCAACCTGATCGCCCGCGCCATCGGCCTGGTCGCGGCGACGATTTTCGCGCCGCGCATCCCGAGCCTGCGTCTGGCGCCGCTCGCCGATGAAACGGCCGCCTATCTTTTTGTCTGGACGCGGCGGCTGACCAATATCGTCGTCTATGTCTACTTCGCGGCCGGGGCGGGGCTGCTGATCGGCCTGCCGTCGATCGGCTATCTCTTCATCCTCAAGCTGCTCGGCGCAATCGTCGCGCTGTTGCTGGTCGTCCTCATCCTGCAGAACCGGCGCGATTTTGCCCAGACGATCGCCGGCCCGCAGCGGCCCGGCTTCCGGGCCAGCGAATGGCGGGCGTGGTTCGCCAGATACTGGCATCTCGCTGCCATCGGCTATGTACTGGTGGTGTTCGCCATCTGGGTGCTGCGGCCGCAGAACGGGTTCGAGTTCGTCGTCCGGGCGACCGGTATCACCGTCGCCATCCTTGTCGCTGTGCGCCTGGCGACGTTCCTGGTGCGCCGTCTCTTCGCGCATATCTTTGCAGTGAGCGACGAGATGCGCGAGCGTTTTCCGGCGATCGAAGCGCGGACCAATCGCTACCTCCAGATCCTGACCGTCGGCGCCATCGCCGGCATCTATATTCTCGCTGCGCTCGCCGTCCTGCATATCTGGGGTCTGCGCTCGCTCGACTGGCTGTCCACGTCGACCGGCCGCCAGGTCGGCGCGAGCCTGCTGTCGATCGGCATAACCCTCGCCATCGCGCTCGCCCTGTGGGAAGCGGCCAATGCCGGGTTCGAGCGCTATGTCAGCCGCGCCGCCAACGACGATCTGCTGGGCATGCGCCGCGCTGCGCGCGCCCGCACGCTACAGCCGCTTTTGCAACGCATCATGCTGATCATGCTCGGCATGTTCGTCGGGCTGGTCCTGTTGTCCGAGCTCGGCATCAACATTACGCCGCTGCTCGCCGGCGCCGGCGCGGTCGGCCTCGCCGTCGGCCTCGGCGCGCAGGACATGATCAAGGACCTGATCCGCGGCGTGAGCATCCTGCTCGAGGACTCGATCGCCGTCGGCGACGTCGTGCAGCTCGGCGACAAGGCCGGAGTCGTTGAGTGGATGTCGATGCGGGCCATTCGCCTGCGCGGCCTCGACGGCGCGGTTCACACGGTTCCGTTCGGCGAGGTGACAACGATCAGCAACCTGACCAAGGAATTCTCGTTCGCCGTGCTCGAGATCGGCGTCAGCTACAACACCGACATCGATCATGCGATGAAGGTGATGCGCGAGACGGGCGCAGATCTGCGCGCCGATCCCGATATCGGGCCGTTTATCCTCGAAGACCTCGATATACTCGGCGTCGATAAATTCGACGACTCGGCGATCATCATCAAGGCGCGGTTCAAAACGTTGCCGATCCGACAATGGGCGGTCATGCGCGCCTATAACCGGCGGATCAAGATCGCCTTCGACCGCGAGAGGATCGAAATCCCTTTCCCGCAACGCACCGTTCACATCGTCCACCAGGGCGGCCCGCCGAAGCCGGCAGGCGACGCCATCAAGCCCTGATCGCCGTTTTGCCGTCCGGCGCGCTCGCCGGCGATGGAGATGCATCGGGCGCGGCGGCGGCAAGAATTTCCGCCCTTGTCCCGCGCGGCGGATAGATGCGCTGCGTATTGATCGTGCGTTTCAGGCGTTTCGCCGCGTCGCCGACATGCTGGACCGTCCGCCCCCAGCCTTTCGTGAACACCGCGCCCGCCGCGCCGAGATCGAGGCAGGTCACGTAGCTCGGCTGCCGGTAAGGGCGCAGCGACCGGCCGAGCAAACCGCAAGCAGCATTGTCCCCGGCGACCCGGCCCATGCGGATCGCATGCTGGCACGACATCAGGGCGATATGTCCGTCGTCGTCCACCCGGGCGCGCGCCACATCGCCGGCGGCGAGAATGCCGTCGATGCCCAAAACATGAAGATTATCGTCGACCGGCAACCGGCCGAGATCGTCGGTCGGCAGGCCAAGCGTCCGGACCAGCGGATTGGCCCGCAAGCCCGATGTGACGACAACCGTCGCCGCGCGCAGGCGTTCGCCGTTTGCAAGCGCGAGGCCGCCGGCCTCGATATGCGCGACGCGCGCCCCGAGACGGATTTCGACATTGGCGGCGCGCAACGCCGCCTCGATCGCCGGCCGGGGACCGCCGCCAAGCTCGGGCCCGACCGCATCGGCCTGTTCGATCAGCACGACACGGACGCGGCTCGCCGCATCGGGCCGGCCATGAGCGGCAAAGCGCGCGCGCATTTCGGTCGCCAGTTCGATGCCGGTGAAACCGGCGCCAATGATCGCCACGGTATCGTGACCCGGATCGTCGGGCGTGTGCGCCATCGCGTGCAGATGCCGGTCGAGGGCGATGGCCGCCGCATAGCTATCGATATTCCAGGCGTGATCGGCCGCGCCCGGGACCGGCAACGGGCGCAGCTCGCTCCCCGCCGCCAACACCAGCCGGCCATAGGCAAGCCTCTCTTCCCGCCCGTCGGACATCGTAACGCCGATCGTCGCGCGGGTGGCGTCGATATCCGTGACCGCTCCGCCGATGAAGCGGACGCCGGCGGCATCGAGAATCGGGCGCAGCGGCTCGCGCAGCCGTTCGGGATAGGGCTCATACAACCGCGGGCGCATCGTGAGATGATCGTCGGGCGATACCAGCGCGATGCCGAGGGTGGCGCCCGACTCGTCGGCCACGCGCGCGGCGGCCAGCGCCGCCCACAGACCGGCGAAACCGCCCCCGACAACAAGAACCCCGGTCATGCCGACCTCTCCTTCTTGTCCTTCTTGCCGGTTCGCCGGCGGCGCTGCGTTGCCCGGTCGCTAAACCAGGCAAGGGCGTTGTCCTGAAAACCGCCCGGAATCTTGGTCGCGACGGTGGCCGCGAGGTCGGCCAGCGTTTGGCCGCGCAGGACATTGCGCATCTCGCGTTCGGCCGCGCGCATGACCGCGTTAATGCTGCACATGCCGTGCGTCGCCCATTGCTGCGGTTGTTCGGCGAACAAAACGCAGTTGCCGCGAATTTCGCGGCACTCGAAGAGCGGCTTTTCGCCCTCGATCGCATCGACGACATCAAGCACCGTGATCTCGGTCGCCGGGCGGGCCAGCCGGTAGCCACCGCCGATCCCCTCGGCCGCCGCGACGACCCCGGCCTTTTCCAGCGCGGTGAACAGCTTGGCGACATAGGACAGCGACACGCCCTGAAACTCGGCGACATCGCGGCTGCTCGGCGGCCCGCCCGGCGGCGGATCGACGAGATAGAGGAGACAATGCAGGCCGTATTCGACCCCGCTGCCGATATGCGCCATAGTTTAACTCGGATTAATGTTATCTGAGTTAAATTAGCTTGTTCCCGCCATTCGTGCAAGACCGGATTCGCGGCGCGCTAACCCCCGGCGATTTCTTCGGCAAGGGCGGCCGGACTTTCGGCGTCGAGAATCCGGCGCGCGATCTCGAAGCTGAAGCCGGCCCGGCCGAGAGCGGCGAGATCGCGCTCGCGCAGCGCGGCCCGCGCCGCGGGCGCGCGGAACGGCCCCAAGCGGCGGCGGCGCGCGAAGGCGAACCCGGCGGCAAGGTCGGGCTCGGCCATGGTTTCGGCCAGTTGGGTTAGCGCCACATCGATTTCCGCCCGCCCGACGCCCTTGGCGGCCAGTGCCCGGGCGATGGCGGCGCGCGGCCGGCCCTTGCGATGAAGCGACAGCGTCCGCCCTTCGGCATAAACCCGGTCGTCGAGCAGCCCGCGCTGGCGCAGCCGCGTAACGGTCGCCACGACCAGCGCCGCGCCTTCGTCGCGCGTGCCAAGGTTGGCGCGCACCCGCCGCTCGACCCGGCGCATCAGCACCCGCCGCAGATTTTCGGCCGACGAGGCGAAGCGTTCGAGATAGGCGAGCGCCGCCTTTTCGAGATACGTCGCATCGACCGGCCGGAGAATCGCGGGTTTTCGTCGCATCGGCGGCGAGCTTCGCATGCCCGGCGACGGCCGGCCAGACCGTCCCGTTGCGCGGCGTGCGGCGACGGATTATGGTGCCCCGCATCCGATCATGACAAACCTTGCGCCGATCGCCCCAGTGCTCTCGCCGCGCCGCTACGGCGCGGTCAACTGGCTTGGCCTGTGGACGCTGTCGGCGCGCGAAATCCGCCGTTTCATGAAGGTCTCGACCCAGACCATCGCGGCGCCGGTCGTCACTACCCTTTTGCTTTTGGCGGTGTTCGCGCTGGCCCTCGGCGGTTCGCTCCGCCAGGTCGGCGGCCTGCCGTTTTCCGAGTTTCTCGCGCCCGGCCTGATCGTCATGACCATGGCGCAGAACGCCTTCGCCAACACCTCGTCCTCGCTGGTCATCTCGAAGGTCCAGGGCAACATCGTCGATTCGCTGATGCCGCCGCTATCGGCGACCGAATTGACCATCGGCTTTGCCGCCGGCGGCGTGGTGCGCGGCTTGGTCGTCGGTGCGGTCGTCGCCATCTGCCTGCTGCCCTTCGTGACCATCCACATCGCCCATCCGGGGTGGATCGTCTTTCACGGCTTCATGGCCTCGCTGATGCTCTCGCTGCTCGGCGTCGCCGCCGGCGTCTGGTCGGAGAAATTCGATCACATCGCGGCGGTAACCAACTTTGTCGTCACGCCGCTCGCCTTTCTGTCCGGCACCTTCTACACCATCGACCGGCTGCCCGAGCCGTGGCACGCGGTGGCGCTGTTGAACCCGTTCTTTTACATGATCGACGGCTTCCGCTACGGCTTCATCGGCCATGCCGACGGCGGCCTGATGACTGGCGTCGCCGTGCTGATCGCGGTTAACGCGGCGCTGCTCGCGCTCTGCCACTGGATGTTCCGCTCCGGCTACAAGCTGCGCGCCTGACCGCCCGGCCCGGAAGGCCGGGTTGGGCTCCGTTGACAAGCGCCCGCAGCCCCCTGATACTGCCCGCTTTTCCCTGCTTTCCGGGCCGGCATGGGGCCGTCCCGGCACGGGGTTTTTCAGGAGACTAGGTGTGAGCGTCGTCGCGAAAACCGGGCCAGTGCCGCCCGTTATGCCGACCTACAACCGGGCCGACCTCGCCTTCGAACGGGGCGAGGGGGCCTATTTGTATGCGGCTGACGGCCGACGCTTTCTCGATTTCACCAGCGGCATCGCGGTCACCGGCTTCGGCCACGCGCATCCCTATCTGGTCAAGGCGCTGACCGATCAGGCGCAGAAAATCTGGCATTCATCCAACCTGTTCCGCATTCCGGGGCAGGAGCGGCTGGCTGAGCGGCTGGTTGCGGCGACCTTCGCCGACACGGTGTATTTCGGCAATTCGGGCGCCGAGACGATCGAGTGCGGGATCAAGGTCGTGCGCAAATTCCAGGCGGCGAACGGCCGCCCCGAACGTTACCGGATCGTCACCTTCGAGGGCGCGTTTCACGGCCGTACGCTGGCGGCGCTGGCCGCCGGCGGACAACAGAAATATCTCGACGGCTTCGGGCCCAAGGTCGACGGCTTCGACCAGGTGCCGTTCGGCGATCTCGCCGCCGTCGAGGCGGCGATCGGTCCCGCGACCGCCGGCATCCTGATCGAGCCGGTGCAGGGCGAGGGCGGCGTGCATACGGCACCGCCGCAATTCCTGCGCGCCCTGCGCGAGCTGGCCGACCGTCACGGCCTGCTGCTGATGTTCGATGAAATCCAGTGCGGCATGGGCCGCACCGGCAAGCTGTTCGCCCATGAATGGGTTGGCATAACGCCGGACGTGATGGCGGTCGCCAAGGCGCTCGGCGGCGGGTTTCCGGTCGGGGCGTGCCTCGCCACCGCCAAGGCGGCGGCCGGTATGACGGCGGGTACGCACGGTTCGACCTATGGCGGCAACCCGCTCGCCATGGCGATCGGCAACGCGGTGCTCGACCTCGTTCTTGCCGAGGGGTTCCTCGACCGCATCCAGAAGATCGCCAGCCATCTGCGCCAGCAGCTCGCCATGGTGGTCGAGAAGCACGGCGATATTTTTGAGGATGTCCGCGGCAACGGCCTGCTGCTCGGCCTCAAATGCCGGGTGCCGAATATCGAGGTAAACGCGGCCTTGCGCGCGCGCGGCCTGCTCACGGCAGGCGCGGGCGACAATGTCGCCCGCCTGTTGCCGCCGCTGATCATCGAGCAAAGCCATGTCGCCGAGGCGATCGAGAAGATCGAAGCGGCGTGCGGCGACCTCAAGCAGGCGAAACGGAAGGTCGGATAGCCGTATGTCCGCCTTGCGTCATTTCCTCGATCTCGACCAGCTCGACGCGGCGACCCTGCGCAAGATCCTGGCGCTCGCCGCCGATCTCAAGAAAGGCCGGCCGCCCAGCGCCAATCCCTTGCCGCTCGCCGGCAAGACGCTGGCGATGATCTTCGAGAAGCCGTCGACCCGCACCCGCGTATCGTTCGAGGTCGGCATCCGCCAGCTCGGCGGCCATGCGGTGATCCTCACCGAGCACGACACGCATCTCGGTCGCGGCGAGACGATCGCCGATACGGCGCGCGTGCTGTCGCGCTATTGCGACGCGATATTCCTGCGCACGACGTCGGCCGCCAAGCTGACCGAGCTTGCCCGTCACGCCAGCGTGCCGGTGATCAACGGCCTGACCGAGCGCAGCCATCCATGTCAGGTGATAGCCGACGTAATGACCTTCGAAGAACATCGCGGCGATATCGCCGGCAAGGTCATCGCCTGGTCCGGCGACGGCAACAACGTGGCGGCGTCATGGATCCACGCGGCGGCGCGGTTCCGCTTCGACCTGCGGCTTGCCTGCCCCGGGCAGCTTCGTCCGTCGCGCGAGACGCTCGAATGGGCCAAGCGCGAGGGCGCGCGCATCGCGCTGACCGAAGACCCGGCCGAGGCGGTGCGCGGCGCCGATTGCGTCGTCACCGACACCTGGCTGTCGATGGACGCCGAAACCAAGGTGCAGCGGGAAATGCGCGAGAAACGCCACAACATGCTGGCGCCGTTCCGCGTCGACGAGCGGTTGATGGCGCTCGCCAAGCCCGCCGCCGTGTTTATGCACTGCCTGCCCGCCCATCGCGGCGAGGAAGTGACCGCCGGCGTCATCGACGGGCCGCAATCGGTGGTCTGGGACGAGGCTGAGAACCGGCTGCATGTCCAGAAGGGCATTCTCGCCTGGTGCATGGCCTGACGCCCCGGACGCCGGCTGCCCGCCGCGCAGGCGGTTGTCAGCCGCCAACTCCGTTCCGATATATAAAGCAATGAAGCCTGGCGCCGACCTCGACATCGCCGCGGACGATATCGTCCTGCCGTTCCAGATCGACCCTTTCGCGGTGCGCGGCCGGCTCGTGCGGCTGGGCACGGTCGTCGTGGGCGAAGGCCCGCATTCGGTGCCCAAGCTGCTCGGTGCCGGCTATCTCGCCTTCACCGTCGATCAGGGCGACCATACGGAACGCTATCAAGGCATCGTCGATCTCGCCGGAGCGACGCTCGCCGAGTGCGCCCACCATTATTTCCGCCAGTCCGAACAGTTCGAGGCCGGGATCAAGATCGCCGCCGCCGCGCTGCCTGCCGATGACGGCGCGCCGAGCTGGCGCGCCGGCGCGATCATGATCCAGCGCCTGCCGCCCGAAGGCGCGCAAGGCTCGGACGAAGGCCGCGACGCCAGCCGGCCGCTAAGCCTGGCCCATGACGAGGCCGAGGAAAGCTGGCGCCGGGCGATGATCCTGATGGGCAGCGCCACCTCGGCCGAACTCGCCGATCCCGATCTCGCGCCGTGGCGGCTGGTCGATCGCCTGTTTCTCGCCGAGGGGGTGAGAATCTACCGGCCGAACGAGCTGCGCCACGCCTGCCGGTGCTCGCGCGCCCGCGTCGCCACCGTTCTGCGCGCCCTGCCGCAGACCGAGGTCGAGGAGCTGAAAGTCGACGGCGAGGTAGTCGTCACTTGCGAGTTCTGCAACGCCCGCCATGTTTTCGCCGACGCCGATATCGCCGGCCTCTATGACGACCGTTAGGGCCGTTACCGCTTGATAGGGCGATCACGCCCTGCCAAACTTTCGCCCGAATCGGCGACAAGAATGCCGCGCAAACAAGGAGGGGGCGGGATGACTATAACCCGGTGGCTGAGCGTGATCGTCGCAATCGGCATGGTGGCGGGGCTCGCCGCCTGCGCCACATCGCCGCCGCGCCCGCGTTTTCCCGAACTGACCTACGGCCATTTCGGAGCGTTCAAGCTCGACGTGTCGCGCGTCGACATCGTCGACGAATTCGTTTCGCCGCTGAAGGCGCCGAATATCGAGCATCTTTTGCCCGTGCCGCCCGATCGGACGCTGCGCCGCTGGGCGACCGACCGTCTGGCGGCGACCGGGGCGCCCGGCCGTTATGCCCGCTTCATCATCCAGGACGCCAAGGTGACCGAGACCGATCTGCCGCGCACGCCCGGCGTGCGCGGGGCGTTCACCACCGACCAGACGCAGCGTTACGACATCTCGCTCGCCGTCGGGCTCGAAATTCGCGCCGAACGCGGCAATTTCCGCGATGGATTCGCGTCGGCGACGGCGACGCGTTTTCGCACCGTGCCCGAGGGCATCACGATCAACGAGCGCGAGAAAATCTGGTTCGAGATGGTCGAGGCGGCGATGAACGACGTCAACGCCGAGCTTGAGCGCCAGATCCGCGCCAACCTACCGCGCTTTCTGAAATAATAACCGTCAGGCCGCCGCCCAGTCGGCCAGCCGGCGCAAAAACGCCTCGCAGGCGGCAATTTGTTCGATAGCGATGAACTCGTCGGGCTTGTGCGCCTGGGCGATGTCGCCAGGGCCGCACAGAACCGCCGAAATCCCGGTCTCCTGGAACTGCCCGGCCTCGGAAGCATAGGCGACCGTGGTCGCCCGGTTGGCGCCGGTCAGGCGCAGCGCCAGCGCCTCGGCCGCGCCGCCGGGTTCAGGGGCCAAGGCCGGAACCGCGAATAATGGCTGGGTTTCGATCCGCCCCTCGGGCGCTGCCGCGGCCAGGGCCGGGCGCAGCTCGCGGGCGATGAAATCCTCGACCCGGGCGGCGATCGCATCGGCGTCGACGCCGGGCAGCGGACGAAACTCCCAGCCGAGGCGACATTCGCGGGCGACGATGTTGTGCGCCGTGCCGCCGGCGACCGTGCCGATGCTCAGCGTCGTCCATGGCGGGTCGAAATCGAGCCCCGGCATCGCGCCCTTGTCCCCCGCGGCGCGCAATTCGCCGGCGATCGTCTCCAGCCCGACGATCAATCGCCCCATGATCGAAATGGCGTTGGCGGCGCGATGCGGCGCGCTCGAATGCCCATCGCGCCCGGTAATCGTCGTCAGAAAGCCGCGCGTACCCTTATGGGCGTTGACCACTTTCATCGAGGTCGGCTCGCCGATGATCGCGAGCGCCGGCTTGGGCAGCGTGCGGCCGAGCACGCGCAACAGTTCCGGCGCGCCGCGGCAACCGACTTCCTCGTCATAAGACAGGCAGAGATGGACCGGCCGCTTGAGCGGTCGGGCGAGGAATTCCGGCACCAGCGCCAGCGCGATGGCGATAAAGCTTTTCATGTCGGCGCTGCCGCGGCCATAAAGCCGGCCGTCGCGTTCGACCAGAGTGAAAGGATCGCTCGACCAAGGTTGGCCCTCGACCGGCACAACGTCGGTGTGCCCCGACAGCGCGATGCCGCCCTCGGCCGCCGGACCGATGGTGGCGAACAGGTTCGCTTTTTCCTGGCCCTCGGGCACAAGATGCGAGGCGATGCCGTGGCCGGCAAGATAGCGCCGGACATCGCCGATCAGCGCCAGGTTGGACTTGGTCGAAACCGTGTCGTAGCCGACAAGCCGGCGGATCATCTCGATCGAGGATATGCGTTCGCCCATCGATCTTTCTCCGTCGTCAACTGCGCCAGAAACTGCGCGATAGCAGGACCAACACGGTCAAAAGCTCCAGCCGGCCGAGCAGCATGGCGAGGCTGAGCAGCCATTTCGCCGCCTCGGGCAGGGTCGAGAAATTGCCCACCGGACCGATGATATCGCCGAATCCGGGGCCGACATTGCCCAGCGCCACCGCCGACCCCGACAGGCTAGTGACGAGGTCGAGGCCGGTCAGCGCCAGCCCCGCCGCGATCGCCGCGAAAATCAGAATATAGAGGAAGACGAAGGCGAGCACCGACTGGGTGACTCCTTCGGTGATCTGCTTGCGGTTGAATTTGGGGATGAACACGCCACTCGGCATCAGCGTATGCCGCACATGGGTGCGCGCGACCTGGACCAGCATCTGGAAGCGGAAAATCTTGATCCCGCCGGCGGTCGAGCCCGAACAGCCGCCGACGAAGAACAGGAAGAAGATCAGCGTCACCGGCAGCGGCCCCCACTGGCTGTAATCGGCCGAGACGAAGCCGGTGGTGGTGATGATCGAGACGACGTTGAAGGCCGAATGGCGCAAGGCGAAGAGCGGCTCGGCGCGGTTGACGACGATCTGCCACAGGGCGATGGCGACGGTGAACGCGGCGGCGACGCCGAGATACCAGCGGGTCTGGCCGTCGGTCAGCGCCGAGCGCCAATCGCCCTGCAGGACGCGCAGGAACAGCGTGAAGGTCATGCCGCCGAACAGCATGAACACGATGGCGGTGACGTCGATGAACCCGCTGTTGAAATGCAGGAACGAATCGTCCGAGGTCGAAAAGCCGCCGGTCGACAGCGTGGCCATCGCGTGAATCGCCGCCTCGAAGCCGGTCATGCCGCCGATCCAGTAAAGCAGCGCGCAGACCGCGGTCATCACCAGATAGACGACGCCGATGCCGGCCGCGATCTGCGCCGCGCGCGGCAGGACCTTTTCCGACTTGTCGGAGGATTCGAGGCGGAAAAGCTGCATGCCGCCGATGCGCAGCATCGGCAGGATGACGATCGCCATGGCGATGATCCCGATGCCGCCCATCCATTGCAGAAGCCCGCGCCATAACAGGATGCCCGGCGGCGCCCGGAAGAGGCCGGCAATCACCGTCGACCCGGTAGTGGTCAGCCCCGACATGGTTTCAAAATAGGCGTCGGCGTAACCGAGGCGCAGCGAAGAGAAACTGAACGGCAGCGCGCCGAAGGCGACGAGCACCACCCAGGAAAGGGTGGTCAGCAGGAACGCCTGGCGCAGGTTGAGTTTCACCCCCTCGATGCGGTTGGTGAGAATCAGCGCCCCACCGACGAAAAGCGTCGCCGCCGCCGCCCAGGCAAAACCCTGCCAGTCGGGGTTGCCTTCGGCCATGTCGGCCGCCATCGGCAGCAGCATGGCCGTGGCCAGCACCAACAACAGCACGCCGATGATGAAAAAAACCGGTCGAAGATCGACCAACGGGCCCCCCTTCCCGCTTCTCGCTTCCGATTCCGGCGCGCGCGCCGGGGCGCTGGCTCAGTCGCTCGCGCCGGCGCTCGACATCGGATTGCCGATGATGGCGAGAAATTCACGCCGGGTCGAGGGGTCGTCGCGGAAGGCACCGAGCATCCGGCTGGTGACCATGGCGACGCCGGTCTTGTGCACGCCGCGCGTCGTCATGCATTGGTGCTGCGCTTCGATGACCACGGCGACGCCCTTGGGCAGCAGCACGTCGTTGAGCGTGTTGGCGATCTGGGCGGTCATCTTCTCCTGGATCTGCAGGCGCTTGGAATACACCTCGACCAGCCGCGCCAGCTTCGAAATGCCGATCACTCGCCGGTTGGGCAGATAGGCGATATGCACCTTGCCGATGATCGGCGCGATATGGTGCTCGCAATGCGATTCGAAGCGGATGTCGCGCAGCACGACCATCTCGTCGTAGCCGTCGGTCTCCTCGAAGGTGCGTTGCAGGAGGTCGACCGGATCGATGCCGTAACCGGCGAACCATTCCTCGAACGCGCGGGCGACGCGTTGCGGCGTGTTGAGCAGGCCCTCGCGCGCCGGATCCTCGCCGGCCCAGCGGATCAGCGTGCGCACCGCCGCCTCGGCCTCGGCGCGGGTGGGCTGGCCGTCGGCCTTGACGGCGGCTTCGCCGGCGCGCGGCAGCGGTTTGATGACGGAGGGCCCAGGCGTTGCTGATTTCACGGCGAACCTCGTGGCTGGCGAATGGGTTGCAGAGATGGCGGGCGCTCGTCCCGGCCGGCGGCGATGGCGGCGGTCAGTTGAGCCGCACCGATTGATGGGGGCTGTCGAGCGAGAAGGCGGGGATGTTGACCTCGAACGTCTCGCCGCCCGGGGTCTCCATCTGATAGGTGCCGACCATGATGCCGGACGGCGTGGAAAGCGGCGTGCCGCTCGTATACTCGAACGCCTCGCCGTGGCGCAGGACCGGCTGCTCGCCGACCACGCCGGCGCCGCGCACTTCCTGCATGCGCCCGGTCGAATCGGTGATCCGCCAGTAGCGGTTGCGCAGCTGCACGACGTCGCCGCCCATGTTCTCGATCCGCACGTGATAGGCCCACACGTAATGATTGTCGGCCGGCGACGACTGGTCGTCGAGATAGATCGGCTTCACCGTCACCTTGATCCGTCGCGTCGTCTCGCTGTACATGCCCGGCCTCTCCGCCCCCGCCCGGCGGCGACAGGCCGACGGTCGAGGCAGGGAATCATTTTAGGTTTCCGGGCCGCTTTGTCCAGCCGCAGGAAACCCTTTGTTTTATAAGGTCAAAGCGCCGCCAGCCCGCGCCCGAGATCGGCTTCGAGGTCGCCCGCATCCTCCAGCCCGACCGACAGCCGCAGCACCCCGTCGCCGATGCCGAGCCGGGCGCGCTCGGCGGCGCCCACGCGCTGATGCGTCGTCGTCGCCGGATGGCAGATCAGGCTCTTCGAATCGCCGAGATTGTTCGAGATGTCGATCAGCGCCAGCGCGTCGAGGAAACGGAAGGCGGCGTCCTTGCCGCCCTTGAGGGCGAAGGAGACGATGGTCCCGCCGCCGCTCATCTGCGCCGCGGCAAGGGCGCGCTGCGGGTGCGACTCAAGGGTGGGATAGAGAATCTTCTCCACCCTCGCGTCGCCTTCGAGGAAGCGCGCCAGCGCCAGCGCCGAATCCCCCGCCGCGCGCACGCGCAGGTCGAGCGTCTCCAGCCCCTTGAGCAGCAGCCACGCGTTGAACGGGCTGAGCGACGGGCCGGTATGGCGCAAGAACGGCGCGAGCTTGCTGCTGACGAATTCGGCCGTGCCGAGGATCGCCCCGCCGAGGCAGCGGCCCTGGCCGTCGATATGCTTGGTCGCCGAATAGACGACGACATCGGCGCCGAGCGCCAGCGGCTTCTGCAACAGCGGCGTGGCGAACACGTTGTCGACGATCACGCACGCCCCCGCCGCATGGGCGAGCGTCGACACCACGCGCAGATCGACGATGCCGAGCATCGGGTTCGACGGCGTTTCGAGAAACACCGCCGCAGTCGGCGGCTTGAGCGCCGCCCACCACTGGTCGGGATCGGCGCCGTCGACGAACACGGTCTCGACGCCGTAGCGCGGCAGCAGCTCCGACACGATGTAATGGCACGAACCGAACAGCGCCCGGCTGGAGACGACGCGGTCGCCGGCCTTCAGCTGGCACATCAGCGCGGCGAACACGGCGGCCATGCCGCTCGCCGTCGCCTTCGCCGCCTCGGCCCCCTCGATCAGGCGCAGGCGTTCCTCGAACATGGCGACGGTCGGGTTGCCGTAGCGCGAATAGACATAGCGCGCGCTGTCGCTGGCCGCGAAGGCGGCCTCGGCCTCGCCGGCCGAGCCGTAGACATAGCCCGAGGTCATGAACAGCGCCTCGCCGGTCTCGTCGAAGCCGGTGCGCTGCGTGCCGCCGCGCACCATGCGGGTGCGGGGCCGCCATTGCGCGGCAGGATCGGTTTTTCCCTTGGCGGGCGTAATGCCGTCGGCCATCTCTCCCCCTTCGCGCCGGGCCGCGCGGCCGGGAAAAACCGGCGGCGCGCCGACAGCAAAAAGCCCCGACCGTGGGTCAGGGCTTTCGAGGGCCTCCGACCTTTTAGCGGTTTCTTTTACGTGGTCCGCAAGCCAGTCGGCTCAAATCACCACGAACGGGGATTTTCATAGGCGCGCCGCGCCCGCCTGTCAAGCGGGACGGATGGGGGGTGTTTTGGGTGGAATAGAAATTTCGATAAGATATGAACGAGCTGCGCTTAGATTAATCGCACTAAAACCTACGCTGACCTAAATTTGCAATGGCGAGCATCAAGTCTGTTGTTGATTAGATTAAGTGATTTCAAAATTACCGGTTGCTAGGGTTGCTGCGCGTTTCCACTCACGATTTTTTTCTCGATACGGCTAATATCACGCCCATAAGCAGATTTTTGATCGAAATACTCCATCAATTCTTTGTATCGGTCCAACCGGATAACAATCGAATCGTGGCCAAGCGGCTCGCGCGCTGGGAGCTTATGTTGGAATAGTTCCCCTAGTAGAAGATTCTGCATCTCAACTTGGAAGTCGTAGATGTAACCCAGAAAATCCAATAGAGCATTTACGAGTCGATCGCCTATATTCTTAAGCTGCGCAATAGTATCTTCGTTAGGCGTCTTCCAGTAAAATTCCGTAACATTCGGTTTAGATTTTCGCGGTTCTAATGGCATGATTTTAAACACGATTGCTTCGTATTTTTTGTAAGCGTTGTCGATATCGTATTTTGCGGCGAGCGTTGCTTTTATGATTACCTCTATGCGGGGATCGATGATCTGCCATCGCTCTGCAAGACCCATAATCTCGATTAATTTCTGGGCTAACACTATGTTCCTATTGCGTAGAACGGGAATCGGTTCTTTGGGAACGAAAAATGACCGCCCCTCGTCCGATTTCATTTTCGAACTCAACTCAACTTCCGCATAAAACCGAGGACCATACGCAGACAAATCGTTGCACGCACGAGAAGTATCTCGGCATACAGCAACTATTTCTTTATAAATCTCTAGCTTTAATTTCAGGGCTTCGTTGTGTCGATTTTGTGCGATTGCGTAGCGGGCCTGTTTACCGATTTGCCAAACAACGACGAGTGCGCCCAAAACCGCTGAAGTGACCGTAACAACGACGCCGATTATGGCCACTTGAATGTCCGGTCTGAGCGTCTTTATTGCATCCGAAATTACTTGAATGTCCATCTCGCTATACTCGTCATAAGATGCGTCTGTCATACTCACTCACTGATTTTGATTTTCCTTACACACAAGAAGCAACCTAGATAGTTTTGAGGAAACTTCCTGAAAATCAATGGACAAAAATCACGACCTACTTCGTTTATCAATAAAAAATATTATACCACGCAACCATACTTAACGTTACCTGTCGTTTTGCTAAACTACTCAAAAGTGCTTTGGGCTCCTCGTTCTTTCCACATTTACAAATGAATCGTCACTGAAATGTACTGCCGCACCATAATCCGCCCCACACATTGACGCTTCCTTGGCCGGCCCCTAAAAGCTCTGGGTTGTCTTTTTTCCCGCCCGCTCCCCGCCCGCTTCCCGCACACGCCCCAAGGACCCGCCATGGCCCGTTCCCCGCTCGCCATCCGCCGCGCCGGCCCCGTCGCCATTCTCACCCTCGACCGGCCGGAGAAGCGCAACGCCATCAACGACGCGCTGATCGCCGCCATCGGCGCGTTCTTCGCCCGCCCGCCGGCCGGCGCCAAGGC
>JACQAF010000045.1 GCA_016195145.1 Rhodospirillales bacterium | reverse complement strand
TTCCGCTAAACCGCCCCGCGCGGGCGGCGCGGCGCGCGCGCCCGTTCAATTCCCGATTATGTTCGGAAGTGGCGTGCGGTTGGAGATTCGAGTTCCTGAATGATCCTAGCCATGACTGCGGCGCAGAAGACTATTCAATCCAAATCTTCAATGGGGCTGAAAACTTTGTAGTACGGGATAGGTTTGCGTGGGCGATTACGATTCCTGTCACAGTTAGTTCGAGACTACTAACCGGCGACTTTGTCCAAACATCAAACAAGAGATCTATATCTGGATAGTACGGTCGTATAACAGAACGGATGCCACGATCATCCATAAACGCAGCCTGAAATAAATTATCTACGATGTTCCGCTTCTGAGCCTCGTCCAATTCTATATCCTTCATAACCTCCATTGCCTTTATTCTATTTATCGCTTTGATCTGAAGCTTCGTCGCGTCATTTAAACACGGCCCTACAATATCATGGATATCAAGAATATTATGCTTTGCTCTCGGCAGTGCGTTTTCCAAATCTGAACGGCTAAAACCTTTGCAGAATATTCCTCCGTAGTTGTTTATTAGTATGCTCGTAAGTGATTTTGTGAAAGGACTCGTAGTGCCACAATGCATTGCCGCGATAAGGCCATATGATGCAATGTGCTTGGATATGTGTGGAAGAAGAGGAGTGACGTGCGCTTTGAGGAAAGATGCGAGGGATTCGTGACTGTCAATTTGAGAATCTATCGTATAGCCAAATAAAAACATAAGCGACAGGGCGCTGTATTCCTCGACGGTCAACTTGGGCGCGATATCGATGGCGCTGTTCAGTGCGATTTGGAGTCGACTACGCTCGGTGACTTTTGATCGATCCGCTATGATATCGATCAGGACGGTTGCGAGATCGTCATCGCCACTACGGGCATATGCTGTTTGTGCAGAGCCAACGACACACTGAAAATCTGGATCCTTAAACGCTTCCTTGTTTCCGGTCCCTTTTGCAAAGAACTCGTCTATAACCCGATCGTGAAAGCGGTTGCCGCGATCATTGATTATCTCCGTTGCGAGTCTACCAAACGTCTTAATTTGTTGCGCTTGGATATCAAGGATTGTTTTAACTGTTTCCTCCGATATCCCAATGGTCATATTCCCGCCGCTTTGAATCGCGAGGGAAGCTTTGCCTGCCATTTGAGATTGATCCGACATATCAGTGGATGTTTTATCTCGGTCGAACTGAATGCCGACTGATTTGCGTCCGCCACTTTGTCGCTGAAAGCGTTTAATTATTTTCTTCACGCCCTTCACGCCGAAAAAAATCGTAAACACTATCCCAACGAGCCCGATTATGACTCCAAGCACAGCTAGGACGTCCATTCCCCCTCCTGACTCTTCTCGTTATTTTTTAAACCTCTTAGAATATCGGAGAAAACTTAGAATGCGGCAGGGTGGCCTAGTAAGGCACTGTAATAATTGGCGTCCCCTAGGGGATTCGAACCCCTGTTACCGCCGTGAAAGGGCGATGTCCTAGGCCTCTAGACGAAGGGGACGGCGAGTGCCGGCTTGTGCCGAGGCGGCGAATGGCAGTCATCTAAACGGCCGGGGCGATAAAATCAAGCCAACTTGCGGCCTGGCCGCGCCCGGCAGGAATAAATTGTCATTGCCGATTGTTGGTTTGCATGCGGGGGGGTCGTGCGCGGCGGACCGTTCCGGCTTGGGGGGACAGGGGCGCTGGCCGGCAAGCTGATGTTGGGCGTATAATTTCGGCCATCGGCGAGCCGCGCGCCCGGAGCCAAGGAGGGACCCCATGCGTCGTTACCGGCACCTAATGATCGCTGCGGCCTTGGCCGCAGGCATGGCCTTCGCTGGCCCGGTTTCCGCCTTCGATACGGCGCCGCCCGCCGCGAGCCCGGCCAAGAACTGGCGCCTCACCGACGCCCAAAAGGCGGTGAAGGCCAAGAACTACGCCCAGGCGATCGCGCTGCTCGACCGCCATGTGGCCGACAACACGCGCGACGCCGACGCCTATAACTATCTCGGCTACAGCCATCGCAAACTCGGCAACCGCGACAAAGCGCTCGCCTATTACACCCGCGCCCTCGACCTCGATCCCGACCATCGCGGGGCGAACGAATATCTGGGCGAGCTTTATCTCGACATGAACGATCTGCCCAAGGCGGAAGAGCGCCTGGGCAAGCTCGCGAAGCTGTGCGGGCCGGGATGCGAGGAATATCGCGATCTGGCCGAACAGGTCGCCAAATTCAAGGCCGGGAAGCCGCGAAGCTAGGCGCGCCGGGCGAGTGCCGGTCGAGGAGATCGGCCGGCAGGTCGCGGACCCGGGCGACGACGCGCACGGCAAGCGGCTCGCTGCGGCCGCGTACCGTGAGTTCGCGTTCCGGAAACGCCGACAGGTCGATGCCGGCGGCGACGGCGACCCCCGACGAAACGACCAGATCGGCGTCGAATTCCTTGCTCAGCGCTTCGAGCCGGCTGGCGGTGTTGACCGCATCGCCGATCGCCGTCACCGAAATCGCGCGGCCATAGCCCATCTCGCCGACGATCGCCGGCCCGGCATGAATGCCGATGCCGAGCCGCAACGGCTGGTCGAGGTCGTGGGTGAGGGTGGCGTTCAGCTCGTCGAGCACCGCCGCCATCTCGCGCGCCGCGGCAAGCGCCTGCCGGCAGGCGCGCGGAGCATCGCCCTCGACGCCGAATAGCGCCATTACGCCATCGCCGATAAACTTGTCGACCTGGCCGCCGGCGGCCTCGATCGCGCGACCCATGCCGGCGAAATAGCGATTGAGGACGAAGACCAGATCGTAGGGCAGCTTGCGCTCGGCCAGCATGGTGAAGCCGCGCAGATCGGCGAAGACGATGGCGATTTCCGTCTCGCGCCCCTGGACATAAGACGGGCGGTCGCGGGCGTCGCGCGGCCCGGCGCCGGGCGGCAGGAGCGGGGCTACCGCGAGGTCGGCGCGCGGACGGAGCTGGCAGGCGAGGCGCACATTCGGCGCCGCGCTGACCCGGGTCAGCACCGCTTGTTCGCCGGCCGAGGGCGCCGGCAGGTCGTCGAGGCCGCGGCTGATGCGGATGCGACAGGTCGAACAGCGGCCGCGCCCGCCGCAAACCGAGGCGTGCGGTATGTTGTGCATCCGGCTTGCTTCGAGGACCGACAGGCCGGGCATAATTTCGACGATCCGCCCGCCCGGATAGGTGATGTGCACCGCCCCGCGCCGCTTGTTCCACCGGTCGCGGCCGAGGCGGGCGAGCAAGGTCGCGGCGAGCGCGGCGGCGAAGGTGAAACCGATCGTACGCTCGACGCCGAAAAGGGTTGCCGCCGCCTCGCGATCCGGAAAGCCGAGCAGATTGACTGTGCGCGCCAGCCACTCGGCGTTCCGGGCCAGCGCCGCCACTTCGCGTCCCGCCGCAACGAAGCCGAGCAGCGCCAGGAGCGGCACCACGATCGCTGCGGCGAAAAGATAGGGCTGCGCCGGCCGGAACCAGGACTTGAGGCGCAGATAGAAATAGAGCCCGATGCAGCCATGCACCCAGGCGGCGACCAGCGCCGCCGCCTGCAACGCCCCCAGCCGGGGCGAGAAATGCCACAATGCGAGTACGACATAGGTGTAATTGTCCGTGGCGTCGAACCAGTCGGCGGCGAGGCGCGTGCCGATGGCGTGGCGGGCGAGGAGCGGGATCAAGGCAAGGCCGAGCAAGAGCTGCGCCGCCTCGGACGGCGGCATGCGGAAAATCTGCCGGCGCTGATAGACCGCCCACAAGGCGAGCAAAAAATGGACGAGCAACGATCCGTAAAGCAGCCAGGCGATTGCCGGTTCGCGCCATAGGGTCAGAAACCAGATCCGCCCGCTTTCCATCGCCGCCAGCGAGACGATACCGAGGGCGTGGTTGAGGAGGTGCGTGGTTACGTAGGAAAAGAGAACGATCCCGGTCATCAGCCGCAGCCGGCGGATGGCGAAGGCCGGAGAAAACGAGAGGGCGGCGGCAATCATTGCGGATTCACGGTTTCGCTGAGCGCGCGTTCGAGCGCATCGAACGGCAGAAGGACGCAATCGTGGCGGCTCTTGTACGCGGCGACGGGCGCGAAGATCGACAAGCCCGCCCATGCGCCTTGCGGCGCGTCGCCGCCAGCCAGCAGCGCGCGCAGCGCGGCCCGCGCTTGTTTCGTTGCGGCTGCATCGCAATCAAGGGCCGCCTCGGCGATCATCGCCGCCGAGGCCTGGCACAAGGCGCAGCCGCGCACCGTGTGGCGGATATCGGCAATCCGCCCGTCGGCGAGCTTGACGTCGAGCGTCACGCGGTCGCCGCATAACGGATTGTCGAGCGTGACGCTGGCGTCGGGAGCGGGCAGGCGCCCGGCTCGCGCCCCGTCGCGGGCGCGGGTCATGATTGCCTGGCCGCCGCGCCGCCGCGCCGACGCCTTCGATCAGGGCGTCGATATCGCGCGCGTCGTTATAAAGGGCAATGCTGGCGCGCGTCGTCCCGGCGAGGCCGAGCGAATCCATGAATGGCTGGGCGCAGTGATGGCCGCCGCGCAAGGCGACGCCGAAGCCGTCGAGAATCTGGCAGATATCGTGCGGGTGCGCGCGATTGAGCGCGAACGAGATCACCGGCAGGCGTGCCTGCAGGCCTTGCGGCCCGACGATACGCAGGCCGGCGATGCCGCCAAGACCGTCCAGCGCGCGCTGGGCGAGGCGCATCTCGTGCGCCGACACGGCCGGCCAGTCGAGGCGCATCAGCCATTCCGCCGTCGCGCCGAGGCCGATTGCCTGGGCGATGGGCGGCGTGCCGGCCTCGAATTTGTGCGGCACGTCGGCATAAACCGTGCGCTCGATGGCGACCGAACGGATCATCTCGCCGCCACCGAGGAAAGGCGGCATCGCGTCGAGCAGCTCGCGCCGGCCCCACAGTGCGCCGATCCCGGTGGGTGCGAACATCTTGTGCCCGGAAAACGCGTAGAAATCGACGCCCAGCGCCGGCACGTCGACCGGCCCGTGCGGCACGCGCTGCGCGCCGTCGAGAAGAACCCGCGCGCCGACGGCGCG
>JACQAF010000058.1 GCA_016195145.1 Rhodospirillales bacterium | reverse complement strand
TGGGGTCGGCACGCCCGGCGATCACGGCATCACCGGCCGGATTGATTCGCACCACGTCGAAACTCGGCGGCCTCACCGGTATGATCGGCGGCGCCTCAAGCGACGCGCGGGCGGTGCGTTCTTCCGCCGGCGTCGGCGGGCCGGCCGTATTGACAACGCTCGCCGTCTGGACCGCCGGCGCCTCGGCGGGCATCTGCAACCAAGCCCAGACCGCGCCGACGCTCACCAGCGCCAACCCGACCAGCCCGATAATGATCGTTCGCTTCACGAACCGGTGAATCCTGTTGTTGCCTCTTTATATCACCATAAGACTGTGGCGCGGCCGAGGCAACCGCCGCCTATGCAAAAAGCCGGTTTTTCGGCTACTTGGCCACCGCCCGGATATCGTTCCGAAAGGGCGGCACCGCCCGCAAATAAGCGATCATCGCCTTCAAATCGGCATCGGTCATCTTGCTGGTGCTATTGCGCACCACCTCGGCCATCGTCGCACCTACGAAATCGCCGTCGGGGGTCATGCCGCTCTTGAACAGGTCCGCAAGATCGCCCGGGGACCATTTGCCGATGCCGGTTTCGGGATCGGGGGTGATATTGGGCACCTTCGAACCCTCGGGCCCGTCCCGCGTGCCGGCAAGATAGAGCGATGGCCGCGTGGCCCCCGCAATATTGCGCGGCGTATGGCATTCGCCGCAATGGCCGAGGGCCTGGACAACATAGGCGCCCCGGTTCCATTCCGGCGATTTGGCCGGATCGACCTTGAACGCGCCGGTCGAAAAATTGAGCCACTGCCAGCCGATCTGCAAAAAGCGCAGGCGGAACGGAAATCCGATGTCATGCCGCCGGCTGGGCTTGGCGACCGGCGGCAAGGATCGCAGATACCCCCACAGATCGTGCAAATCCTCGTCGCTCATCTTGGCGAACGAGGTATAGGGAAACACCGGGAAATAGCGGTTGCCGTCGGGGCGGATGCCGTGGCGCATCGCCCGGACGAAATCCGCCTCTTTCCACCGGCCGAGGCCGTATTGGGGGTCCGGCGTGATGTTCGGCCCGTAGAACGCGCCAAACGGCGTTTTCAGCTCGCGCCCGCCGGCGGCGAGCGGCCCCTTGTTCTTTACATCGGTATGGCAGCCGGCGCACCCGGCCAGATCGAAAATGTATCCGCCCCGCCGGGTGGCGTCCGGCGTCTGGGCGGCGGCCGGTCCAACCAGCAGACCGACGCCCAGAAGCGCCAGTGCAAAACCAGAAAGCTGCAATCGAGGAGTCTTACGCAACAGGGCCAGTGGAGCCGAAAAGGCCAACGCCTGTGCCACAACGACGAACCGCCGAAACAATGGCCGGGGCGAATCGACTGCCCCGGCCATCATATCGTCCGACAATCAGCGGGCTACTGCTTTTTGACCCGATAGCCCTCGTGGCAGCCGCCGCACGACTTGCCGACATTCGGGAACTGGGCCTTGAACCCGGCCTCGTCATTGGCCTGGGCGAGCTGCAACAGCTTGGTGGTTGCCTCGTTAAACACCTGGCCCTTGGCCTGGAAATCGGCCCAGTTCTGCCAGATCGCCGGCAACGCATCGGTCTTCCCCGCTTCCGGGCCGGTGCCTTGCGGGAACAGGGCGTTAATTTCCTTGGCCGTATTGGCGAGCGTGGTCGCCGCCTGGACCGCGGCGGCTTGGTTCCACGGCGCCTCGCCGCGCACGATGGGCGTCAACACCTTCATGGCGCCGCCATTGCCCTTCATCACTTCCTGGCGGTGCTCGATCTGCTTCATCATATTCATCTGGGCTTCGGCCGAGTACGTTGCCACGCCAAGAACCCCGACCAGACCGATCATCGCCAAAGCCAGACGCGAAACCGTCGTCATTGACATCTCCCCTGTATAGCTAAAAGTTGGCCCGGCAGGCCATGGAATGAGTGTGCCGTATACTAACAGTGCCGATCCCGCATTTATTCCCCATTCGCCATACTGGCATCAAGTCAAGATTTCGTATTTTATCGTCTTCTCAACGCCGTTCTCCATATTCTGCCCAAATCGGCCGACTCTAGGAACTTTCAAACCCATGGTTGCCATCAAATCGCTGTGCGTCTATTGCGGCTCCTCCGACCGGGGCCCGCGAACCCACCGTACGGCCGCCGGGCGGTTTGGCCGTATCCTCGCCGAGGCTGACATTGAGCTGGTCTTTGGCGGCGGCCATGTCGGCCTGATGGGGGTCATTGCCGACGCCGCACTCACCCATGGCGGGCGCGTCACCGGCATCATCCCCGAGCACCTGCTCAACTCCGAAGCCGGGCATGGCAAGGTGAGCGAGCTGATTGTCGTGCCCAACATGCACACCCGCAAGGAGACCATGTTCCGGCGCTCGGAGGCGTTTGTCATCCTGCCGGGCGGGCCAGGTACGCTCGACGAAACCTTCGAGGTCCTGACCTGGAAGCAGCTCCGGCTCCACGCCAAGCCGATCGTGCTGGTCAATCTCGGCGGCTATTGGCAGCCGCTGCTCGATCTTGTCCGTTCGCTGATCCGCCGCAACTACGCCCGACCGACCTTCCGCGACCTGTTTACGGTCGTCGAGCGGGTCGAGGATGTCCTGCCGACCATCGGCAGGATGGCGGCCCCGCGTATTGCGCCCAAGCCGCAACGGCTCTAGGGGCTGGCGGGCCCGGATTCGCCCCCAGGCCCATGACTTTGCCCGCCATTTGCGCTAGAAGACCGGCGTCCGGTGGACAGCGTCGCCGCGCGCGGCGAACCCGAGTCCGGCCCATGACCGTCCTCAAGCGGAGTTCCCGAAAACCATGAAAAAGATCAAGGTCGCCAATCCGATCGTCGAGCTCGACGGCGATGAAATGACCCGCATTATCTGGAAGATGATCCGCGAGCGGCTGATCCTGCCGTTCCTCGACGTCGACCTGAAATATTACGATCTCGGGGTCGAGCACCGCGACCGTACCGACGACAAGGTGACGGTTGAGGCGGCCGAGGCGATCAAGCAATACCGCGTCGGGGTGAAGTGCGCAACGATCACGCCGGACGAAGCGCGGGTCAAGGAATTCAGCCTCAAGCAGATGTGGCGATCGCCCAACGGCACGATCCGTAACATCCTCGACGGCACGGTGTTCCGCGAGCCGATCATCTGCAAGAACGTGCCGCGGCTGATCCCCAACTGGACCCAGCCCATTGTCATCGGCCGCCACGCCTATGGCGACCAGTACCGCGCCACCGACTTCCTCATCCCTTCGGCCGGCCGGTTGTCGATCACCTTCACCTCGACCGACGGCCAGTCGAATATCCGCCATGTGGTGTTCGATTTTCCCGGCGCGGGCGTGGCGCTTGCCATGTACAATCTCGACGAATCGATCCGCGGCTTCGCGCGGGCCTGCTTTAACTACGGATTGCAGCGCAACTACCCGGTCTATCTCTCGACCAAGAACACCATCCTCAAGGTCTATGACGGCCGCTTCAAGGATCTGTTCCAGGAAATCTTCGACAAGGAATTCTCCGCGAAGTTCAAGGAACGCAAGCTCACCTACGAACACCGTCTGATCGACGACATGGTCGCCGCGGCGCTCAAATGGTCGGGCGGCTTCGTCTGGGCGGCCAAGAACTATGACGGCGACGTGCAGTCCGATACCGTCGCCCAGGGCTACGGTTCGCTCGGCCTGATGACCTCCGTGCTGATGAGCCCGGACGGCAAGACAATCGAGGCCGAGGCGGCGCACGGCACCGTCACCCGCCACTATCGCGAGCACCAGAAGGGCAAGGAAACCTCGACCAATCCGATCGCGTCGATCTACGCGTGGACGCGCGGTATCGCCTATCGCGGCAAATTCGACAACACCCCCGACGTCATAAAATTCGCCGACGCGTTGGAGAAAGTGTGCGTCGACACGGTCGAGAGCGGTTTCATGACCAAGGATCTCGCGGTGCTGATCTCACCCGAACAGCCATGGCTGACCACCGGCAAGTTTATCGACAAGATCGAGGAAAACCTCCACAAGACGCTGGGCTGAGCGCCGCCGCCCAACCCGCCGCCGGCGGGTTCAGTCGAGCCGCTGGTCGGCGCGGTGCGCGCGCAGGTGCATGGCGTAGCGCCGCGTGATCTCGGGCATGATCGTCCCGCCCTCGGGCGGGCGATCGAGCCCGAACACCACTTTCGGAAAGTTGAGCGGCTTCTGGATTTCCCAAATCCGCTCGTGCTGATCAGGCGACAGGATCTCGGCCGGATCGCCGACCGCGACCCAGCCGACCGGGACGATGGCGTTGGGCGCCAGCCGCGACGACAGGTGGACGGTGGCGTTGATTCGCACTTCCGCCCGCGCGCCAATGACCGCGTGATTGAAGATCGTCGTCCCGGTGGCGAGAAACACCTCGTTCTCGATCGTGCAGCCGGTCAGGTATGCGTGCGGCCCGATGAGAACGTTGTTGCCGACGCGCACCGGCGCGGTCTGGGTCGCCTTGACGACCGCATTCTCCATCACGATGCAGTCGCGGCCGAGTTCGATCGAGCCGTCCTCGGCGCTAAGCACCGCGCCGAAGGCGATGGCGCAGCCGGGGCCGATGCGCACGTCTCCGCACAGTACGGCGTTGGGGGCGACGTAGGCGCTCGGGTCGACGACGGGCGTTTTGCCGCGGTGGCGGAATCTCACAGGAGCCTCCCTCGGATTGAACGGCCCATGGTCGTTCGGCCGTACGAGCATTCCCGGCATAAGACGCCGCGCTGTCAATGCGAAAATTGCCGAATCGGGCGCGACGCATCGCCGCGCTGGCCATTCAATTGACGGCCGGCGGCCGGGATCCGATTCCGCCCGGCATCATGCGCTCGGCGGCAACGCGCTCGAAATGGGCTCGTATTTCGGGGTGGCGATCGATCAGCTGGCGAAACTCACCGACCCCGAGGGCGAGAAGCTGGCAATCGCTCGCCGCGATCACGGTCGCATTGCGCGTGCTGTCGCTCAGCAACCCGACCTCCCCGAAATGATCCCCGGCCTTGAGGCGCACCGGCTTCGGCGTAGACCGCGACGCCGAGCAGGATGATGAAACTGCCGAACAGCCGGCCAAGCGGCGTTAGCGGCACCATATCGCCGTAACCGACGGTTCCCATGGTGACGATCCCCCACCACATGGTCGCCGGGATCGAGGAAAACGCCTGCGGTTGGGCGTGCGACTCAAGCGTGTACATCACGCCCGAGGCGAGCACGAGCACGACGAACAGCACAATGAACGCCGCACTGAGCGCTCGGATCTCGTTGGCGAAGACCCTGGCGACGAGCCCGAGACCCGGGGCGTAGCGCGCCAGCTTGAGAATCGCCAGCAGCCCGGCGATCTCGAACCAGTCCCGCCCGAGCGGAATGAAATGCTCCAGCCAGAACGGCAGGATGACCAGCAGATCGACCGCGCCGAGGAAGCCGCGGGCGTAGACCCATCGCGCCCGCCTTGCTGAAACGGATGCGGCAGGCGCCCGCTCCGGCACAACCCACAGGCGCAGGATATATTCGACGGTGAACAGAACCGACGCCGTCGCCGATAGCCGCCCTGCAGCCAGGGTCACTGGCAGCGGCACATCGTTCATCGTCTCCACCATTGCGGCGGCAACAGCGACGGCGATTGCCATGAGCAACGTCAGATTGGCGACGATCCGGACGCGCGAGGGCCGTTCCGCTTCTTCAAGCAGATCGGCGAACCGCGCCCGCCATGTGTTCGGCATTCCCGCCCCCTCCCCTTTGGGACGTTCGCCAGTTATCCGCGCTACGCCGCCTTGAGCTGCGTCGCCAGCGCCTGGCGGATCGCGGCAAGGGCGGCGTCCGCCCGCTCGCCGTTCGGCCCGCCGCCTTGCGCCATGTCGGGTCGTCCGCCGCCGCCCTTGCCGCCGAGCTCGGCGACGCCGGCGCGCACGAAATCGACCGCGTTCAGCTTGCCGGCAAGATCGTCGGTCACGCCGACGACTACGCTCGCCCGCCCCTCCTCGACCGCGACCAGCGCGACGATGCCCGAGCCGATCTTCTTCTTGATCTCGTCGGCCATCGCCTTCAACTCGCGCGCCGGCACGTTGTCGAGCTTGCGCCCGGCGAACTTGATGCCGCCGACATCCTCGGCAACCGGCCCGGCGGCGGTCCCACTCCCGCCGCTCGCCAGCGCCCGGCGCGCATCGGCCAGCTCGCGCTCCAGCTTGCGCCGCTCCTCGACCAGCGCCGCCACGCGCCCCGGCACATCGGCCGGCGCTGCCTTGAGCGCCGCCGCCGCCTGGAACAGCAAATCCTCCTGCGCGGCGAGATGCTCGCGCGCGGCGCCGCCAGTGAGCGCCTCAATGCGCCGCACGCCGGCCGACACCGCGCCTTCGGACACGATCTTGAGCAGGCCGATATCGCCGGTGCGCCGCACATGCGTGCCGCCGCACAGTTCGGTCGAATAGAAACGCTCGCCGTCGGCGCCCATCGAGACGACGCGCACCTCGTCGCCGTATTTCTCGCCGAACAGCGCCAGCGCTCCGGCCTCGACCGCTGCGTCGGGCGTCATCAGGCGGGTGGCGACCTCGTTATTGGCGAGAATGCGGCGGTTCACGTCGTCCTCGACCGCGCGCAGATCCTCGGCCGAAATCGGCGTCGGCTGCGAGATGTCGAAGCGCAGGCGCTCGGGCGCCACCAGCGAACCCTTTTGCGTCACGTGCGCGCCGAGGCGGCGGCGCAACGCCTCGTGCAGGAGATGCGTCGCCGAATGGTTGGCGCGCAGCGCCGTGCGACGCTCGCCGTCGACGCGCAGCTCGACCACATCGCCGATCTTGGGCGCACCGCGTTTGACCGTCGCGTAATGGACATGAAGATCGCCGAGCTTCTTTTGCGTGTCGGCGACGGCGATCTCCGTCCCGGCATGGGCAAACATTGCGCCGGTGTCGCCCATCTGGCCGCCCGATTCGCCATAGAACGGCGTCTGGTTGACGACGATGGCGACTTCGCGCCCGACCTCGGCCGAGGACACTTCCTTGCCGTCGGCGACCAGCGCCACGATCTTGCCTTCGGCCATTTCGGCGTCGTAGCCGAGAAATTCACTCGCTCCGACCCGGTCGCGCACCGCGAACCAGACCTGCTCGGTGCCGGTCTCGCCCGAACCCGCCCAGGATTTGCGCGCCTCGGCCCGCGCCCGCTCCATCGCGCGGTTAAACCCGTCGGTGTCGACCTTGAGGCCGCGGCCGCGCAGCACGTCCTGGGTCAGGTCGAGCGGGAAGCCGTAGGTGTCGTAAAGCTTGAATGCAACCTCGCCGTCGAGCGCGGACCCCTTGGCAAGCGATCCGGTCGCCTCGTCGAGGAGGCGCAGGCCCCGGTCGAGCGTCTGCTTGAAGCGCGCCTCTTCGAGCTTAAGAATCTCGGCGATCAGCGGCTGGGCGCGGCCGAGCTCGGGAAACGCCGCCCCCATCGCCTCGACCAGCGCCGGCACGAGGCGGAACATCAGCGGGTCCTTGCAACCGATGATGTGCGCGTGGCGCATGGCGCGACGCATGATCCGGCGCAGCACGTAGCCGCGCCCCTCGTTCGACGGCAGCACGCCGTCGGCGATCAGGAACGCCGAGGCGCGCAGATGGTCGGCGATCACGCGATGCGACACCGCCTGCGGCCCGTCGGCGGGCACGCCGGTCGCGTCGGCCGAGGCGACGATCAGCCGGCGCATCAGGTCGATATCGTAATTGTCGTGCTTGCCCTGAAGAACGGCAGCCAGGCGCTCCAGCCCCATGCCGGTGTCGATCGACGGCTTGGGCAGATTGTGACGGGTAGCCGCGTCTATCTGCTCGTACTGCATGAAGACGAGATTCCAGATCTCGATGAAGCGGTCGCCGTCGGCGTCGGCGCTGCCCGGTGGGCCGCCGGCAATATGCGGGCCGTGATCGTAGAAAATCTCCGAGCACGGGCCGCACGGGCCGGTATCGCCCATTGCCCAGAAATTATCCGCGGTCGCGATGCGGATGATCCGGCTCTCGGGCAGGCCGGCGATCTTCTTCCACAGCGCGGCCGCGTCGTCGTCCTCGGCATAGACAGTGACCAGAAGCCGATCCTTGGGCAGGCCATATTCCTTGGTGACGAGATTCCACGCCAGCTCGATCGCCAGGTCCTTGAAATAGTCGCCGAACGAGAAATTGCCCAGCATCTCGAAGAACGTGTGATGACGGGCGGTGTAGCCGACATTCTCGAGGTCGTTGTGCTTGCCGCCGGCGCGCACGCATTTCTGCGAGGTTACGGCGCGCTTGTAGGGCCGCGCCTCGGCGCCGGTGAAGACATTCTTGAACTGCACCATGCCGGCATTGGTGAACAGCAGGGTCGGGTCGTTGCGCGGCACGAGCGGCGACGAGGCCACGATCTGATGGCCGTGGCGGGCGAAATACTCGAGGAAGGCGGTACGAATCGCGTTGGCGCTGGCCATGCTTAACCCCGGCGGTGACAGTGGCGGCCGGTTGACCGGCCCGCTTTCTTCGAGGCCACGTTCGCCCTTGCCCACCGACGCCCCGGCGGACCGACAAGTTCAGGCGCAGCATGAAGAATTCCCCCTAGATGTAGCGTCCGCCCGCGGCGCTGTCCAGCCGCACCGGAATAACCGGGGCAAGGGGTCGAGAATTAAGAGACAGGCAATCGGCAGGGCAAAAATGCGGGTAGTAGGGCGAAAGGGCGGGTGGCGGAACGCAGCGCTTCGGTCTTATGCGATCGGGCAACCCGCCCCGACGTTATCGAACGTCCGCTCTGCTGTCGGCGGTGACTTGACAGCGGAGGGTTTTCGCCCCGGGCCCGTCCCCTTGGGATGGACGGGCCCGTTGCATTCGGTCCACCGTCGTCTGTTACTCGTTGTCGCCGCTGCCGCCGTCGGCCGCCATCATGGCGGTGGCGACAAGGCCGGCGTTCTGGCGCACGGATGCTTCGATCGCCGCCGCCGCTTCGGGGCGCTCCTTGAGGAACTGGCGGGCGTTCTCGCGCCCCTGGCCGATGCGTTGGCCGTCGAAGGAGAACCAGGCGCCGGATTTCTCCACCACCCCCGCCTTGACGCCGAGATCGATCAGCTCGCCGGTCTTCGACACGCCCTCGCCGTACATGATGTCGAATTCGACCACCTTGAACGGCGGCGCCATCTTGTTCTTGACCACCTTGACCCGCGTCTGGTTGCCGACCACCTGCTCGTGATCCTTGATCGCGCCGATACGCCGGATGTCAAGGCGCACCGAGGCGTAGAATTTGAGCGCGTTGCCGCCGGTCGTCGTCTCGGGGTTGCCGAACATGACGCCGATCTTCATGCGGATCTGGTTGATGAAGATGACCATGCATTGCGAGCGGGAGATCGAGCCGGTGAGCTTGCGCAATGCCTGGCTCATCAGCCGGGCGTGCAGACCCATATGCGAATCGCCCATCTCGCCCTCAAGCTCGGCCCGCGGCACCAGGGCGGCGACGCTGTCGATGACGAGAACGTCGATCGCCCCCGAACGGACCAGCGTATCGGTGATTTCCAGCGCTTGCTCGCCGGCGTCGGGCTGGGAGATCAGGAGTTCGTCGACATTGACCCCGAGCTTGCGCGCATAGCCAGGATCGAGGGCATGCTCGGCGTCGATGAAGCCGCAAGTGCCGCCCTTTTTCTGCGCCTCGGCGATGACATGCAGGGCGAGCGTTGTCTTGCCCGAACTTTCGGGGCCGTAGATCTCGATGATCCGGCCGCGCGGCAGACCGCCAATGCCAAGCGCGATATCGAGCGACAGCGAGCCGGTTGAAATCGTGTCGGCCGCCACCGTGGGGTCGCGCTGGCCGAGCTTCATGATCGAGCCCTTGCCGAACGCCCGCTCGATCTGGCCGAGCGCGGCTTCGAGGGCCTTGTTCTTGTCCATGTTGTCCTTCTCGACGGCGCCCTTTGGCACAGAACGCAAGGCAGTGACCGACATGCTGAATACTCCTCCTTATTTCACAGCGCAGACTTGCTTGCAATAACCGCCGAATAGGCGATTTTATTGTTTATTACAGCGGTTTAAAAGTTTTCCCCGGACAGATGTACCTGTTTTGTTCCTTTGTGGATCGGCGCATGGGGACATCCCCATGCGCCGCGTATCGAGGAGTGTACACTTTTTGTTCTCCTAAGCAAGCGCAAAGCAAAACGATAGAATTTGCCCATGTCCGGTTGCGGCGCCGGAGCAATTTCGTCCCAGCCCGCACCGCCGATAAACGGAGATGCAGATGCGCGCAATCGCGGCGGCTATCGTCGGCGTTCTCGGCCTTGCCAGCCCGGGCGCGACTGCTGAAATCGCCATCCAGGCCTTCGATCTGCCGGCCGGCACGCGTCCGCACGATGTCGCCGTCGCCGCCGATGGCGCCGTGTGGTACACGGCCCAGCCGCTTGGCGAGCTCGGCCGGCTCGATCCGGCGACAGGCAAGATCATCAGCATCCCCCTCGGCAGCGATTCGCGCCCGCACGGAGTCATCATCGGCCCCGACGGCGGCGCCTGGGTGACCGATAGCGGCCTCAACGCCATCGTGCGCGTCGATCCGCAAACCCACGCCGTGAAGCTTTTTCCGCTACCCGAGCCGCGCGGCTATACCAACCTCAACACCGCCGCCTTCGACGGGCGCGGCCAGCTCTGGTTCACCGGCCAGAACGGCGTCTATGGTCGACTCGACCCGGCAAGCGGCGAGATGCAGGTGTTCGACGCGCCGCGCGGGCGCGGGCCTTACGGCATCGCGGCCACGCCGACCGGCGATATCTATTACGCCTCGCTCGCCGGCAGCCACATTGCGCGGATCGATACCGCCAGCGGGGCGGCGAGCGTCATCGAGCCGCCGACCCCGAGCCAGGGTGCGCGGCGCGTGTGGTCGGATTCCAAGGGCCACATCTGGGTCAGCGAATGGAATTCCGGCAATGTCAGTCGCCTCGACCCGCGGACCGGCGCCTGGAAAACCTGGAAACTGCCGGGCGACCGGCCGCGCGCCTATGCCGTTTATGTCGATACGCGCGACTATATCTGGCTCAGCGAATGGAGCGCCAACGCCATGGTCCGCTTCGACCCGCGGACGGAAAAATTCGACGTCTTCCCAAGCGACCAGCGTGGGGCCAATGTCCGTCAGATTCTGGGTCGCGACGGTGAAGTGTGGGCGCCCGAATCGGGAACCGACCGTCTGATCGTCTACCGGTTCCGCTAGGCCCGCGCGCGGGCTTAGCGCCGGTTGTCTTTTTCCGCCCCGCTGCCAAGGGCGGCGATGACCGCCTGCAGGCGGCTAGTCGCCTTGAGCTTACGCAGGATGCTGGTCACGTGGACCTTCACCGTGCCTTCGGTAAGGCCCAGCTGCTTGGCGATATCCTTGTTCGACATACCCTGGGCGAGCAGATCGAGCACATGACGCTGGCGCGCGGTCAGGCGCGCCGCCGGATCGGCGGTTTCGTCCTCGTGAACCGACACGATGCAGGGCCGTTCCGCCCGATCCCTTTTCCTCTCCCCCGTCTCCCACAGATGCCGCGCCGGCACATAGGTCCCGCCGGCGAGCACCAGGCGTATCGCGCCCATGATAACCGGCACCTCGCTGGTCTTGAGGACGAAGCCGGCAGCGCCGACGCTGACCGCAAGGCGGACATCCTCGGGTCGATCCGAAACGGCCATTATTACCAGCCGGCCGGGTGGCAACGCCTGACGAAGCGCCTGCCGCGCCTCGTTCGCGCGGGGAATCAACGCAAGATCGCAGACCACGAGATCGGCCACCGGCCCTTCGTCGAGCTGGCGTAGGAGCTCTGCGAACGCGGCCAATTCGCGCACCGTGACGGTTTCGGCGAGGCCCCCGAGCAAATGCGCCATCCCGACCCGGAACAGGGCCAGCTCGTCGGCAAGATTGACAGTGAGAGGGCCGGGAAGACGCGTCATGATATTTGGAAGACGGTGCGCCTTTCGCTCGTCTTACGAATACGGCCGCGAGTGCCGTATTCGTAAGATGGCCGCATCAACCTCACGTGTTTATATGATGTTTGGCCAAGCTCAGCCATTACCCTTTGGACTTACGCCCTAGGGTTTGCACCCAATTCTATTCGGCTTGATCGATGAACACAGCCAGCCCTCGCAGGACAGCGGCAAACCTCTTTTTACCGATCGATCGAGCGTAACGGCGTTCGAGGTTCGTCATGATCTCAAAACTATCGAGCATAAGCTGCCGGCCTGCTTGAGTGAGTTCGAGTACGCGAGCCCGCGCGTCCGTAGGATCGCTGCGGACGGCGACATAGCCTGCGGCCTGAAGCTCAGTCGCTAAACGGCCCATCGCCTGCTTGGTGATTCCAGCCCGCTCTGCCGCGACCGTTATGGTGCTGCCGGCTAAGTCGATATTGGACAGAAGTGTGGTGTGGGTGGCGCGAAGTCTGACGTAACCTTTGGCGTTCAGGCCTTCGACAACTTGCCGATTCACGATCCGCGACGCGCGCAGCAGCAACTGACGCATGTTGCGTCGACGGTCAGCCTCGATGTTCGTCAGACCTGTCGCTATCCTCATGACTCCTACGCCTTGCTCTAGTTTGTAACCTTAGTTTGCTATCTTATCAGAACCCAAGGTTACCAATTCAGATTGGAGCATGGCAATGACAGCAAATCCGCAGCGCCGGCAAACTTTCATCGACTCGACGGCCGCAACTTGGCAACCCATCGCCTTCCTTCCGGGCGTGCATCTTCTTCCGTTGGCGCAGCCCGTGCCCGAGGGCTCAATCCACCGCGCCAAGCTTGCGGCAGGCACACCACCATCCCGGTGCATACTCACCCAGCGGACGAATACGTATTGTCCTTTCCGGAATAGTTGAGACAGGGGGGGGCGGCGCTGCGAGCAGGGCACGTTCTGGATTACGCCCGCTGGCATGCGCCAAGGCCCGCACATCGCAACTACGGATGTGGAACTGCTTACCATCCGCTTAGGCGCGATGGGGCCGTTCGGTCAGGACGCCAAATGACGGTTCGAATCCGTTTTGGCTTTTTTCAGAACCTTTACGTTGCCCTGAGTCTCATGCCGCTGTCCGTTAGGTAGCCCACGCCGACAGATAACCGCTGCAAGATCAGCGCGGCGGCGACACGTGATCAACTGCCGGCGCGCTGCTCACCGCTCTTGGCGCCGGCCGCCAATCGCTGGCGATAATTGGCGAGAAACGACTGGAACGGCGCCGTCGCGGCGACGCGGTTGGCGATCTGGCGAACATCGGCAACCGGTCCGCCGCGCTCGCTGGCGAGCACCCGGAAAACATCCTTGAACGGCGTCTCGTCCATCGGCGCGCCGAAACGCTCGCGCAACCGGCCGAGCCCGGCCTCGTCGCCGGCGAGCGCCAGCGCCACTGCCATATGGATGATTTGACGGGCCTGATTATCGGGGGCCGGCGCGGCGCCCGCCGGGGGGTCGCCGGCCAGCCGGCCGAGTGCAGCGGCGGCCTGCGGCCAATCCTGCGCCCGCCAATAGATGTCGGCGCGCAAAAGATCGGCATCCGCGTCCTGATCGTCGACCAGACGCGCCAGCGCGTCTTGCGGCCGGCCGAGATCGGCCAGCGCGCGAGCGGCCAGGCGCTGGCGTTCGCGTGCAAGTGCTGGCGGCAAATCGGCCGCCTCGCTCGTCTTGAGCGCTTCGAGCGCCGCGTTCGGATTGCGGCCGAGCAGCCGGACCAGCGCCAGCCGCGCGCCGGTCGCCGCGCGCGGCGCGCCGGCCTGGCGGTGCTTGACCAGGTTTTCAAGCAGATCGGCCGCCCGGTCGAGAAGATCGACTGCGACCAGCCGGTCGGCGAGCCGCCGGGTCATTTCGTCGCCCTTCGCCCCCGATGGCGCCAGTTCGCGGAAATCCTCGAACAGGCCGATGGCGGCGACCGGCGACAGGCGATCCGCCGCGCCGCCGAGATAGAGCCGCTCGAACGCCTCGCTCATCTCGGCGACAAGAGGGCGGGTGTCCTTCCCGTCCGGAAAATATGTCACCGCCTGACGCAGGGTGTTCAGGCCGCTGCGGTAATCGCCGGCGGCCAGCTGCATCTGACCGAGTTTGCGCAACGTCAGGAATTCATAACGATCGCCGCGCCAGCCAAAGCGCAGGCGATCGAGTTCCTCGATCGCCTCGCGCGCGCCCATCTTGCCGGCCTCGATGAGTATGTCGATCCACGCCAGCGTCGCCGCGGCGCGCGCCGGAGAAGTCGGCCCGCTGGCAACTTTCCGCCATATCGCCTCGGCAATGTCGTCTTCGCCCTGGAGACGGGCGAGATGGCCGCGCAGATAGGCAAGCTGCGCCCGTTCGCCCGGCGTGGGTTGGCTCGAGGTAATTATGTCGAGACGCGCAGAGGCGCGGGCGGCATCCCCGGCAATGATCCATGCTTCGGCAATCGCCAGCCCGAGACGATTGGCGAACGGCGCCGGATAGCTTTCCGACACATCCGAATTGCGCGAGATCAGGACGATCGCCGTTTTCTCATCGCCTTCGGCGAGCGCCAAGGCGCCGCGCCACAGATCGATCTCGGGCTGTTTTTCCAGGCTCTTGTCGTCGAACAGCCGGGTCGCCTCGGCCAGATCGCCGGCCATGAACGCGCTGACCGCGCGCATCGCCCGCGCGGGCCCCGTGGCGACCATCGGCGCATCCTCCTGCTCGATCATGCGCAAGAGTACGAGCGTGTCGACGACATGGCCGTAAGCGAACAGGAAGCGCGCCAGATCCAGCCGCGCGCGATTGCGCTCCTGGTCGGCGGCGGCGGCGACGGCGCGATGAAGCGCCTGCCGGTCTTCAGTGAATTTCTCGGGGCCGTTGCGTCGCCAGGCGGCGAAATCGAACAGCCGCGACCGTTCGCGGCCAAGAGCGGTCGTGCGCGTGGGCGCATCCGGCAGCGCGCTCATGAACAGGCCCCGCCCGGACGAAATCTCGACGCCGTTGCCGACCGGGCGAACGTCGACGCTGTCGTCGTATTTCCTGACCACGACGCCTTGTGCGCTCGGCAGCAAATGGAATTGCGGCAGGCTCCGGTTTTCGGCCACGCCGGCCCCTTCGACCGCCGTCGGGACGACGAAAAGCAGGTCGCCGATATCGGGATCGCGGAACTGCAAAAGGCTCTGCGCGCCAGGCAGTTCGAGAAACATGCGCGCAGTCGACGGATTGTCGGCGGCGCGCGTCGATACGGCGACCGGAACCATCGGCCGGCGCGGCAGGCGACCCAATTCGATGATCCACGCGGTGCCTTCGCGCCGGACCAGCGTCGAGGTGCCGACCGGCGGCGACAGGCGAAGCACGGTTCCTTTCGATTCAATGATATCGATGTCGCCGACCAGATCGTCGCGGCGCGCTTGCAACGCCGATAGATCGAGCAGCGTCGGGCGGTCGAAGGCGATCCACAAATGTTGGCCTCGGCCAAACACGGCGGCGGCAACCGGCTCTTTCCAGCCGAAGCGCAAGCCGAATCCGTCGCCGGTGCGAATTACCGCGATCGGCAGCGCTGCAATGCCATCCGGCTTTTTCACCGGATTGGCCGCGGGCGGCGGATTATTCGCTGCTGCCGGGATTACCGTCGGGGGCGCAGTTGGCGACGCCGCGGCCGCCGGCATAGATGGCGTAGATAGGGACGGTGTAGATGGGGACGGTGCAGCGGGCGCGGCCGCCGCCATCTTTTCGGTTGCGGCTGGCGGCGGGGGCGGCGGCATCGTCGCCTTGGTCGCCGCGGGTTTGGGTTCGGCTGGCTTGGCGACCGGCTTTTCAGCGGCCGTTTTCTCGGTCGTCGGTTTGTCCACTGGCGGTTTGTCGGGCGTCGCCGCGCGGGAAAAATCGAGCACCACCTTGGTGCCGGCGCGGAAATGCCGCAACCGCACGCCATCGGTCAGCGCCATGGTCAGGGATAGCTGCGTCGCGGCGCCCTCGATCCCGACCCCGGTCGCCACGCGGCCCAGCCCGGCGAGAACCGCCGGCTCGTCGATCCGCGCCGGCTTGTCGAAAGACAGCGTGACCGAGTTGCCCTTCTCGACGACACGGTATTCGACCGGTTGCGTCCAGTCGAAGACCATGCGCTCGTAGGTCGGGTGCACGCCGAACCGCACCGGCAGCGACGGCGCTTCCTGCGCCGCGGCGAGCGACGGAACGGCAGCGGCGAAGAAAACCGCCAGGGCAGCGTGTAGAAGCCGACGCATCAGCCGCTCCTCTGCCGCTCGGCCCGCGTCGGGCGTATCACGATATCGACCCGGCGCGCGAGTTGCCGGCGTTCGAGTTCGGGCAACGAGGGCGTCACCTCGGCATAGCGCGTGTCGCCGTAGCCGAGCACGCCCATCTCGCGCCGATAGCCGGTGCGCCGCAATTCGCCGGCGACCGCGACGGCGCGGGCGATCGACAGCTCCCAGTTCGAAGGGTAAGCGCCGCCCTGGATGGGAACGGGATCGGCATGCCCGGCGATGTCGACGCGGTTGCCGAGATTGCGCAACACGCCGCCCAGGATATAGAGCGCCTCGACGGCTCGGCCATGCAGATCGGCCTGACCGCTGGCGAATAGCAGATCGGCCGGAAACGAGATGACCAGACGATCCTCGAGGCGGCTGAGCGTTGCGCGCTTCAGCACCGGATCGCTGGCCATTTTCTCGCCGAGAACCACCGCGAGATAGTCGAGATCGGCGGCGTAACGTTCGGGCGCCGCGGCGAGGTTGCGCGTATTCCCGGCAACGTTGGCGTCGTCGCGCGCATCCGCGATCGGGCGATTGGCAAGGGCGGCGTTGACCTCGCGCCATTTGGCGATCTCCACCCCGGACATCGCAAACAGCATGACGAAAAACGTCAGCAGCAGCGAAATCAGGTCGGCAAAGGTCAGCAGCCAGGCCGGCCGAGCCGGCGGCGCATATTCATGGGCGAGGATGGTCGGCTCTGTCACCGGCTTTCTCCCGCGCGTCTAACCTGTGCCTCGCGCACAAAGAAAGAAAAAATGGCGGTCCGGCCGTCGCCGTCCACGATGCCGGCGGCCAATGAGTCTGCCGGCGCGCCGGTCGCCTGAAGCGCCCGGACGACCGCCGCCGCACGCGACGCGGCCGCGGCGAGATCGCCATCCTTGTCGCGCCCGGCCAGAAATTCGACATCGAAGCGCATGCCGGCCGGCCGGCCGGCGAGCAAGGCGGCAATCTGTCGCAACAGCGTCTCGGCCTCGGGCAGCAACGTCGCCGCGCCGCTGGCAAATAATTCAGATGCCGGCACCGAAAGGCGCAAATGCCGGCCCTCGCGGAGCTGATCGACGCGGGCTAGTGGAATAGCCGCCGCAACCAGTCGCCCAGCCTCGGGCAGAAAACCGAGGGTCGCCGCCTCGCCGGCGGGCACGACCATCGCCGCGCGCCCATCGCCGGTCGCCGGCCGAGAATTGAATGTCGTGCCTACCGCCTCGATCACCGCGTTCGCCCGATGCTCTACCCGCGTCGACATCGACACGAGAAGAATGAAGAAAGCCAGCAGAAGCATGTAGAGGCCGAGCAATGTCGGCGTCGCGACCTCTGCCGACGGCCGCACCGGGGGCGTCTCGAAAGCGGGCGAATCCGGAAGGCCGCCCATGCGTGTTTGCCTAGGTCTTGTTGAAGAGGGCGTCGATATCGGCTTGCGAAGAGGCGTTGGCCGGCAATTGCGGCCCGTTGAGGAGATCCGCATCGGCCGGCTTCGCCGGCGCCGCAGCGGCGGCGGCCGTGGCTGCGGCCGCTTTTCCACGTGTCGCCTCGTCGCCAAAGGCGTTGACCAGGGCGCTCACCTTGGTCTCGATCTGTTTCAGGGTCTTGACGACCTTGGTGATGCGCTGGCCGGTAATGTCCTGGAAATTGCACGCTTCATAAATCCGCGTGACGTTGTCGCCCAGCTTCTGTTTGTTTTCGGCGTCGAGCGTGTTCGCCACGCCTTCGATGCGTTCGACCGAATCGAGAATGATATTGGTCGCCTCTTCGGTCGCACCGACAATCGCGTCGAGCTCGTCGGTCGCATTCGGCAGGTGTTTTTCGCGGATCTCGTCGGGGCGGAGCGCAGCAATCTCGTTTTTCGCCGCCCTGATGAACTGCGCGAGGCCGGCCAGCTCCTGATAGATGCTGAGGTCAGCCGCCGTGATGTCGCCCTTGAGGCTGATCACAACCGATTGCACGATCTCGGCGATTTCGCCCCTGTCAACCGCGTTCGCCGGCGCGAGCTTCCTGCCCAGCGCGGCAGAATGCCCGTTCGGGCGCGGTACCGTGCCGCTAGACATGGCAAGCCCTCCTAGAAATCGCCAAGAACGGTGACAAGCTTGGTCTTCAAGGTCGCCGCATTGAAGGGCTTGACGATGTAGTTGTTGACCCCCGCCTCCTTCGCCGCGACCACGTTCTCCGTTTTGCTTTCGGCCGTGACCATGATGAAGGGCGTGCCCTTGAGCTTCATGTCGGCGCGCACTTCGCGCAACAACTGGAGGCCGGTCATCGGCTCCATGTTCCAGTCGGAAATGACGAGACCGAAATTGTTCGGCGGTGATTTGCTTCGCCCGCACCGGCGGCAATTCGGCCAAAATCGGGGCAGTCCGCGCCTCGCGCATCCGCTCGACGATTTCGATCAGCACCGGCATGTCCATCTGCTCGAAGATACGTGCCGCGTCCTTGGCCTTCATCGTCTCGAAGATCTTGACCAGGCTCTTCTTGCGGGCTTCTTCCTGCTCGTCGTAACGGCGGATGGCGCTTTCGACGCTGGCCTGCATCTTGCGCAGCTCGTCGAGCTTCGCCTCGATCCGCTTTTCCGCCGCCTGGAGCAGCGCATCACGGCGGGCAGCGTCGCTTTCGCGATCTTCGATCGCCGCCCGGCGGGCCGCGAGCCCCTGCAAAACCTCGATCTCGCCCGGCGAGAAGTTCGTTACGTCCTCTTCCGCCGGTCGTTCGGTCGCGCCTTTCGCCGCTGGCGTGGCGGCCTGGCCAGTGGCGGGGGCCCCTGTCACAGGCTTGGCTCCTTGACCGCCCTGGGCAGGCGGCGTTGCCGGCGCGGCCGGGGTCGTCTGCGCGAAGGCCGCGCCCGTGTCTTGCCACAACACGCCGACGCGCAAGGCGAGCATCAGCGCCGCAGCGACGACAAGAACAGGAAGAAGCCTAAGCCGTTTGCCCATTTGTCCGACCTCAACGTATGGCCGCCAGCGCGCGCTGCAATTCGCGTTCGCTGATCGAACGCGGCCCGGATGGCGACGTCTCGACGGTCGGCGCGGCTGGCGCCGGCATGGGCCGCGTGCTGCGCCCGGCCCGGACGGTTTCCGTCATGCGGTCGGCGAGCGGTTCCCCGCGTTCGACCAGAACCTGTAAATCGTCGCGCAAGGATTGCGCCTTGGCGATCGACTGGCTCAGCGCGCGTCCGTTTTCCTCGCTCGCCGTCTTCAGCGCCGCCGCGCCGTTAGCGGCGTCGGTAGCGGCGCGGTTAAAACGCTCGATCAGGCGCTCGAATTCCGCGTGATCGTGGCGCCACACGGTAAGCCGCCGGTGAAGAATCGCCGCGTAAACGACGGTCGCGCCGAGCAACATGACCAGCAGAATATCAAGGGCGACGGACAGGGTCATGCCGGGTCATTCTCGCCGCGCAGCTTGCGATCGACGCACACGGCCACGTTCGTGCCGCTCCGCCCCATGCGCCCAACGAACATCGTCTGTTCGCCGCAGCGCAGCTCGATATCCGAATTCGGCGTGGCGTTGAGCATGATTCGCGTGCCGACCTTGAAATTCAGGACGTCATTGAGCGACATCACCTGCTCATCAAGAACGGCGTCGATCTTTACGTCGGTGTACCAGAGTTCGGTTGCGAGATGGCTTTCCCAGATCGAGTCGCGGCCGAATTTTTCACCCATGAACATCTGCAAAAGGACTTCGCGCACCGGTTCCAGCGTGGCGTAGGGCAACAGCAATTCTAGCCGGCCACCGCGGTCTTCCATGTCGATCCGCAGCTTGGCGATGATCGCCGCGTTGGCCGGGCGGGCAATGGTGGCGAAGCGGGGATTGGTCTCCAGCCGCTCAAAGCGGAAATTGACTTTGCTCAGAGGATCGAAGGCGGCGCCGAAATCGGAGAGGACGACCTGGATCAGGCGTTCGACCAGGTTGCGCTCGATCGTCGTGTAGGGGCGCCCCTCGATGCGCATCGCCGCCGTACCGCGCCGCCCGCCGAGCAGCACATCGACGATCGAATAAATAAGCGCGCTGTCGATGGTCAGCAGGCCGAAATTGTCCCACTGCTCCGCCTTGAAGACGCCAAGCATGGCCGGCAGCGGTACCGAATTGAGATAATCGCCGAAGCGAGTCGAGGTTATCGCGTCAAGCGACACTTCGACGTTGTCGGAGGTGAAATTGCGTAACGAGGTGGTAAGCATGCGAACGACGCGGTCGAACACGACCTCGAGCATCGGCAGTCGCTCGTAAGACACGAGCGCGCTGTTGATGATCGCCTGCATGCCCGAATTGCCGTCGCCCTGTCCCCCGCCACCATCGAAGCCGAGCAATGAGTCGATTTCGTTCTGGTTGAGGACGCGCGCCGTCGTGCCCTCGCCGCCGGCCGGATCGGCATTAGGGTCGGCGTTCGGGTCGGCGGCGGCGTCGCCTTCTCCCGACATCGCCGCCCATTCGGCGGCCATGCGTTCTTCTTCGCTTTGCGCGGTGGTTTCTGTCGCTTCAGCCATGATTTAGAGCACTCTCGCTGTCATCCAGTCACTGGATCAGCATTTCCTTAAAGAGGACGTCGTTGATTCGCGCCGGCTGGACCGAGGTGTTGACCCGGGCGAGAAGCTCCTCGCGCAACCGGTAGAGTCCGGTTGAGCCGCGCAGATCCTCGATCCGCAATTCGCGGAGATAGACCTGAAAATTATCCACGATGCGCGGCATCACCGCCTCGATACGCGGGATATCGGTCGGAGCGTCGAGTTCAAGGCTGATGCTGATCTTGAGAAAATTGGTCTTCCGGCCGGGTGAGTTGAGGTTCACTAGCATTTCGGGAAGATTGTAAAAAACCGCCTGCTTCGGCGGCGGCGGCTTTTGCTCCGCTTGTTCCTCCCCACCGCCGAGCAACGCCTTGGTCAGGCCGAGGAAATGCGCGGTCGCGCCGCCGCCGAGCAAAACCACTACCGGTAGGACGATAAACAGGATGAGCTTCTTGCCAGATATCCGCCGCTTTTTTTGATCTTCGCCTTCGGCGGCGCCCTCTTCGGGCGTTTCGTCGCCTGTTTTGGCGGCGCTCTTCGCCTTGTCATCCTTCTTCGGGGCTTTCGCGTCTGCCATGCCGTACTCCCTACCGGCCTTTCGGCCAACTGTGGGGGAGTCTGGCGGTCGCTGGTTAAAAAGTGCTTTATGAAAGCGCGCATTATCGGCAAAACAATCCCGGCAAAATTTTCCGCAAATTCCACCTATCGCGCCGGCCCGCCGCGTTGCGGCCCCAAGCTTGGCACGCCGGGCGTCGGCAACGCCGGCGCGTCGGTCTCGTTCGTCGAGGAAATCGGCACGCTGCGCGATACCAGCTCCGGCTCCCTGCGCCAAACCGGCAACCCCCTCGACCTCGCCATCAACGGTCCGGGCTATTTCGTCGTCGAAGGGGCGACAGGCCCGCGCTATACGCGCGATGGGCATTTCCGGACCGACGCCAATGGCCGCCTGATCACCAATGAAGGCCTTGCCGTGCTCGACGAAAGCAGCCGGCCGATCACCATCCGGCCCGGCGAAACGCGCATCGAGATTACGCGCTCCGGCCGCGTCATGACCGAAAGCGGCGAAGCGGGCCGCATCCGCCTGGTTGGGTTCACCAACGAACAAAGCCTGCGAAAAATCGGGACGGGCCTGTACGCATCCGACGCCGACCCTATTCCGGCCGACCCGAAAACCGATATCCGGCAAGGAATGGTCGAGGATTCGAACGTCCAGCCGGTTGTCGAGATGACCAGAATGATCGAGGTCTTGCGCCGCTATCAGTCCGCGCAGCGCATGATCGAGAACGAGGATGAGCGCGCACGGCGCGCCATCGAAAAACTGACCCGCGTCAATTGACGCCCATCGGAAGGAAAAAAGCGCCATGAGATCGCTAAGCGTCGCGGCGACGGGAATGCTGGCCCAGCAGCTGAACGTCGAAACCATTTCGAACAACATCGCCAACATGAACACGACGGCCTTCAAGCGTCAGCGGGCCGAGTTCCAGGATCTTCTCTACCAGAATCAGCGCCGCGCCGGCGCCAATTCGTCGGATTCGGGCACTGTGGTGCCATCCGGCGTCCAGATCGGCCTCGGCGTCAAGACGGCGGCCATCTACCGGATCATGGAGCAGGGCAATCTGACGACGACCGGCAACACGCTCGACGTGGCGTTGCAAGGCAAGGGCTTTTTCCAGATCGAGCTGCCCTCGGGCGAGATCGCCTATACCCGCGCCGGCTCGTTCCAGCTCAGCGCCGAAGGCAAGATCGTCACCGCCGACGGCTACGCGGTCAAGGGCGGCGGCACGATCCCCAAGGATGCCATCGACGTCACCGTCAACGCCAACGGCGAAGTGCTGATCAAGCAGGCCGGCCAGTCGACGATCAGCCGCGTCGGCCAGTTCGAGCTCTCCACCTTCCCCAACGAGGGCGGCCTGCAGGCGATGGGCGACAACAATTTCGTCCAGACCTCGGCTTCGGGCGACCCCGTCACCGGCACCGCCGGCAAGGCCGGGTTCGGCTCGATCTTGCAGGGGTTCCTCGAAACCTCCAACGTCAACACGGTATCGGAAATCACCAACCTGATCACCGCCCAGCGCGCCTATGAAATGAACTCCAAGGTCATCCAGGCCTCGGACGAGATGCTCAGCGCACTGAACCAGCTTCGTTAGAGATAGGAAGGGAGCCCGATGAAACCGTTCGCAGTCGTTCTGGCGCTACTGGCGGGGCTTGCCGGCGTCAGCCCCGCCCCGGCAGAGGCCGCACGCCTGCGCACCCATATCGTTGTCGAGGACGATGTCATCCGCCTCGGCGATCTGTTTGCCGACGCCGGACCGCGCGCCAATGTCGCGGTCGCCCAGGCCCCGGCCCCCGGCCGCCGGTCGACCTTCGAGCTCGGCTGGCTGGCCGAAATCGCGCGCGCCTATCAGGTGGCCTGGCGGCCGCAAAGCCGCTTCGACCGGGCCGTTGTCGAGCGCGCCGGCAAGATGATCGGCCAGAGCGAGATCATGAAATCGCTGTCCGCCTCTTTGGCCGCGAACGGCATGCGCCGCGGCGACCAGATCGACTTGTCCAATCGCAACCTCGATATCGCCGTGCCGCTCAGCGCTCCGGCCTCGGTCGAGGTGATCAAT